>NZ_CACZDK010000054.1 GCF_902779965.1 Fibrobacter succinogenes
CCTCGCTATCTCCATCGGTACCAGCCACGGTGCTTACAAGTTCAAGCCGGAACAGTGCACTCGCGACCCGAAGACTGGCAAGCTCGTTCCGCCTCCTCTAGCATTCGATGTGCTCCACGCCATCGAACAGAAACTCCCGGGCTTCCCGATCGTGCTCCACGGTTCTTCTTCTGTCCCGCAGGACGAAGTTGATACGATCAACGCTCACGGCGGTAAGCTCCCGGATGCAGTTGGTATTCCGGAAGAACAGCTCCGCGAAGCTTCTCGCTCTGCTGTCTGCAAGATCAACATCGACTCTGACAGCCGTCTCGCTATGACTGCCGCTATCCGTAAGTATTTCGACGAACATCCGGAACACTTCGACCCGCGCCAGTACCTCAAGCCGGCTCGTGAAAACATGAAGAAGATGTACATGCACAAGATCGTGGATGTGCTCGGCTCCAACGACAAGCTGTAATGTTTGATTTGTCATCCTGGAGGTCGCGCAGCGACCGATAGGATCCAAGCCAAAAGCTTTAATACCGCTAGGCAATCGCCTGGCGGTTTTTTATATTTAAAGCAAATTAAGGAGAATATTTATGATTCGCAAATCTTTTTTTCTTGTTTCTATTGCCGTTTTCGCCTTGAATGAAGCAGCTTCGGCAAATACATGTACTGATATAACGTTTACGGCAGGCAACGCATTCCGTCAAGATTCCTCATATTTCAAAGAATACGAAAATACAGAACATGAAAACGAATGGAGCCATAAATACATTTATAAAAATGATAAGTTGAATCAAATGATTGTCCACTTTAAAGATGGAACCGACACAATTTTCTTCTATCAAGACACGAATGAAACCGTCTTAAAAAATAAAAGTACCGAGTATATCGAATCAAATTGCAGCACCAATGATACTATTTGCAGCCAATTAAAATTTTATCAGGATGGACAGTATAAAGGCGTTCAAATCACAAAAAAAAGCACAACATACGCAAACAGTGAGACCATAGAGGGGAATATTCATAGGTTTAGCGAGATATTCTTTAAACATGATACAGTATTGACAATTGAATACTTTGATTATGGCACAGACTCAGTAAGAACAAATCAAGAATTTCTTGTAGCGGACCCAGACGATGATTCCAAATGTTATGAATACGAAAACGATAAGGTCACATACACCCACTATTACATACCAAATGATAAAGGTTTTTCAATAAAAATTAAAAGTGATAACTATTTCAGAGAATTTTTCTATACGAAGCCAGAAAAGAGCACTTCCCTCCGCAAGACACGCAAGCCCATAAAGTTCTCCCCCAGGGCCCGCTACTTCGACCTTCTGGGACGATTCAAGTTCACGAAATAAATGGTGATTCCCGGTCGGAGCCGGGAATGACAAGCAAAAGAAACAATCGAACCACCCGCAACAAACCGTCAACAACCTACTTCCAACTTCCTACCGTCTACTTCCTACTGTCTACTATGCACTGTCCTCACTGCCACTCCGAATTAAAAGATAACGCCACCTTCTGCCCCCACTGCGGGAGCGACAAGAACACCGGCTGGAAAGAAGGCGCGCAATACAGTGACCTCGAAACGCCCGACTACGATGAAATCCTCGAGAATGAATTCGGAGACGACCCGAACAGCCCCTACGCAAAAAAGAAAACGGCAAATCCGTTCGGCATTATCGTTGTGACCATTGTCGTGATTGCATTTGTCGCAGCAATGATTTTATAACCCTATCGGTCGTTACACTCCCTCCAGAATGCCCCATCTAAGTTCTGCCGACTATTTGAGCGTTTCTTCGAGGTGGCGGATTGTTTCTTCAGCAGCAGTAAAATCGTAATCGTCAATTTGATTATGCAATTTCTGCAACAAAGCATCTTGCTCTGGCGAAAAAATAATCTTTTCGAGCGTTTCGAAAATGCGTTTGCACTTCGTCAGCGAGCAAGATTCTACCGCGGGTTTGAGGTCCCAAATCGCTTGCGTCAACTTTTTTGAGGCTTCCGGATCAACATGCTTGACAACCGCCGTGGTCGAATTCGACTGTTCCGAAAGAATATTCTTCATGACGATTTTAAGGTCACCAAAAAGTTCTTCCAAAGCTTTTACAAACGCATGGAACTCACTGTAATTCTGCTCTTTTTTGAGCAATGAATTTTCGAGCATCACCCCAAGCGTTTGCGCATGATACGCTCCTATCGTGCCGCAAAGTCCCTTAATCGTGTGCACAATGCGAGCAGCCTCGTCATGGTCAACAGATTCAAAAGCCTTTTTAAGTTTCTGGACATCTGCACTGTAATCGCGGACAAAGCCCTGAATAATCTTGAAGAACAAATTCTTGTTGTCGTTGGCATGGTAAAGCCCAGCCGCCGCATCGAAATTGCGGACATTCTGGAACATAGCCACAACACTATCGTCAGCATCAGAAGGTGTTGCCTCCGGTTCACCCGCATTTGCCGCTATCGGCATCTTATCGGCAACAGGCAAATACTTTGCGAGCTCAGAATAGAGCAACTTCGGATCAATGGGCTTTGCAATATAAGAGTTCATGCCAGCGCTGATACAATCGTCCCTGTCTTTTTGGAACGCTTTTGCACTCATAGCGATAATCGGCACCGTCTTGAAATACTCATCGGAACGGTTACGGATCGCCTTCGTCGCTTCGAGACCATTCATCACCGGCATCAAAATATCCATCAACACCAAGTCAAAAGCATCCTTCTTGAGCAAATCCAGCGCAATTTTACCGTTTGCAGCCACCATCGTAGTAAGCCCAACACTGTTCAAGAGTGACACCGCCAATTCCTGATTCATCAGATTATCTTCGACCAAGAGAATCTTTGCTTCCTTGAAGAAAATCTTCTTTTTCTCGGTCTTAACGGACTTTTGATACGTCAGTTTTTGCTCGAAAGCCTCCTGCATGGCGCTAAGCAAGGAACTAATCTGCAACGGTTTTGCCACGAAGCTGTTATAACCGATTTCTTCTGCAAGGTGGTAATTTTTCTCTTCAAAATGAATCGGATGCATGAGAATTTTTGGAATTCTCCTCATCTTAATCGGAAGGCCCTGTACAAAATCAATGCCGTTCACAATAGGCATCTGGTAATCGACAATAAAGAGGTCATACGGGCTCTCACCCGCTTCTTCGTGCGCCTGAATCAAATCAAAAGCTTCATCGACAGAGGCGGCTTCTTCAACAACGCACTGCAACTTGGTAAGGTAATGTCTCAACACTTCACGGAGATTGTTGCAATCGTCAATCAGCAAGACATTCTTATTCTTAAACGTCGTAACAGATTTCCATTTGGGCACGGAAGTCTGTGGCGCAATGGCAAGCGTTATCGTAAAGAAGAATCTAGAGCCCTTTCCATATTCGCTTTCAACCTTAAGCACGCCGCCCATGAGTTCCACAAGCGATTTTGAAATGACAAGGCCAAGCCCAGTTCCGCCATATTTACGCGTAATAGAGCCGTCTGCCTGCGTAAACGCGTTGAAGAGATGGCCTAACTGCTCGCTCGTCATGCCGATACCCGTATCGCTGACACTGAACGAAAGTTTTACATTATTTCCAATAACTTGTTCTTGCTTAATTTTCAGCGTTATGCTTCCGCTTTCAGTAAACTTCGTCGCATTGTTAATCAAGTTCGTGAAAATCTGAGAAAGGCGCAAAGGGTCGCCCATCAAAATTTCAGGGATTTCAGGATCCGCGTCAACAATCAATTCAATGGGACGGCCTGCAATACGCACTTCGGCAAGAGCAGCCACTTCGCTAATAATATCCCGCAAAACAAGCTGCGTAATTTCAAGATCTTGCTTATTCGCTTCAATCTTCGAGAAGTCCAAAATATTATTTATAATTCCAAGAAGCGATGTTGCCGCATGGCTAATGCGTTCAACAAAACCTTGCTGGCGTTCGTCAAGTTGCGTTTCCTGAATCAAATGTGCCATACCGATAATGGCATTCATGGGCGTGCGGATTTCATGACTCATGTTCGCGAGGAACTCGCTCTTGGCTTGCGTTGCTCGTTCCGCGATTTCTCTAGCCTCAACGACTTCCGAAATATCAACCATCGAAAGCATGTAACCCACAACCGAGTCATGAACTTTAAGCGTACAGGCTTCGCCACGGAACCACGTATCTGTATGCGTATTGAGCGTCTGGAGCACAAAGGTACCCTTCCAGGAACTCCGTTCATCAAACGCCTTTTTCAAAGCATCCACAACATTCTCGGGCATTCCACACTTAGGCAAGTCGGCAAGCGGCAAGCCATTCACATCTTTCCAATCCATGATGAGATAGTCCGCAAGTTGCTTAGACATGTACTTGATTCGTTGATTTTTGTCAAGAATCACAAGAAACGAGACACCCACCGATAGCATAATCGTGTAAAGAATCGTGTCTTTCTGAATACCGCTTGTTTCATCAGAAATGAGGAACAAATAGCGAATCGAGCCATTGTCTTCAACAAGGAACTGGAAAATCACTTTCCACCAAGCATCTTCGCCCATGCAACTTCGAACAGGAATAATGATTTGCCGTTCGCTAGCATGCATTTTGCCGCCCTTCGAAACTTTATAGACAAATTTTTTAAACGAGTCGGAGCGGAAAAAAGTCCACAGAATTTCTCCACGAATATCATTGCCATGATTGAAAAAATCAGAAAAATAGGCGCTTGCATGGAGAATATCAAACGTATCGTTTGTAAGAATTATCCTAAAGTTATCGCTATTTAAAAGCGTTTCGAACATGGTACTCGAACTAACGCTATCATTCAAATCCTTCTGGATAAACAGTTTAAAAAGGAACCGTACAATTAGCCATGTTAAAAACACCAAAGCCAACACGACAAGAGCCACGACAAAAATAATGGCGTTTAGATTTTCTTGAACCTTTGCGACAACTTTATTTTTTTGGACAACATGCACTACATAAAAAGGCGCTTTCTTTAGCGGCATGACCATAAAACTCAATTTACGGTTTTCAACATCCATCTTTTCAAACCGCATCACATTTTCATGCGATAAGCGTTCGAATCGAATATCTTCTTGTACAAGGTGCAAAAGGGCAGTAACGGAATCGACAACAATTTTATGAAGGCTCGTTTCGTATGGGAAATATGTAAACAAGCTATCATTTTCAGCCCCAACGAGCATCGTAATGCCGCCTTCGATCTTTGCAAAATCGCCCATCAACAAACGAACTTTTTGCAAATCAACGTCTTCGGCCACAGTCCCCATAAAATTTCGGTTTTTATCCCATAGCGGATAAGAATAAGTAAGCACGCGCTTTTTAGCATGCTCATTTATTTCTGGGCCAGTAATGGCAAGCCCCTTGCGCCTAGAAGCCTCCAAATACCAAGTCTTTATGCGAAATTCCTTTTTGCCTTCATCCAGCGTAAAATCTCTAGCCGAGATAAACTTGCCTTTTTGGTTGCCATAATAAGTATCAACAATGTAAGGAGACGATGCGCTGTGCTTTTTTAAAGCCTTCTTGATATCGGCTTCTTTTGTTGTATGCTGTAAAATTTGCGGCAAAGGCTTGAACAGTTTTTCAAATTGGCTGAAAAACAATTCAAGATCTTGTACCGTTTTGTCCTGAAATTTGGATTCAGACGAACTATACGAAGATGAAATTAGAGTCGATTTTAAGTAATTCGAAAAAACAAACACCATAACGATGGTACAAACAAGCATCGGTATGGTGTATACAAGCGAAATACGCCAATGGAGATGGCGTTTTTTCTCATTTATCGGGCTCGACGTCACACCTTATAACCCTCGAAGAAGTATCTTTAAACTCTTCGTATATTTCAGGCAATTGGTTTGCAATCGATAAGAAGGCATCGACAACATCCGGGTCGAACTGGGTCCCGCGGCTCTTGACGATTTCTTGTACAGCAACGTCATGCGGATAAGGTTCCTTATACGGGCGCTTCGATACAAGAGCATCATAAACGTCAGCGACAGCCATGATTCTAGCGCCGATAGGAATGTCGTCGGCCTTCTTGTGGTTCGGGTAGCCCTGACCATTCCAGTGTTCGTGATGGCCTAATGCCATTTCGGCAGCCATTCGCACCATCGGATTATCATGCAATTCCTTAGTCACTTCACGCAAGACATCATAACCCATTAGCGTATGCTTCATCATGACCTTGCGTTCTTCCTGCGTCAGAAGTCCCGGCTTACGCAAAATGCCATCGTGAATACCGACCTTACCTATATCGTGGAGCGGTGCCGCCGTGGCTAGATTTTCAACATACTCCGATGTAATCGTTTTCGCAAACTTCGGATTCTTGCAGAGTTCTTCGGCAATGCGCTGCACAATAATTTGTGTACGCTTAATGTGTTCCCCGGTCTCCGGGTCACGGTATTCGGCCAAAGAACCAAGACTCGTAAGCATGACCTTGAGCGTCCTGCGCAAGTCGGCGGTCTTCTCATCCACAAGTTCATGCAGATGATCTCGTTGTTGCTTGAGCTGGAGCTGGTTCTTGATACGGAGCGTCACAAGTGCAGGATTGAACGGCTTGGTGATGTAGTCAACCGCACCAAGATTCAGTCCCAACTGTTCACTCTTGCTATCGGCCTTTGCCGTCAAGAATATAACCGGAATACCTTGCAAGATATTCTTCTCGCGCATAATCCTCAAGGTCTCGTAGCCATCCATGTCCGGCAACATCACGTCAAGCAGAATCAAATCTGGTCTGATCCGCTCCGTGAGTTCTACGGCCTTGTTTCCTGTAAGTGCAACACAGACGTCATAATCATTAGACAGGATCCCCTCTAACACATCAATGTTCGTCTTAGTGTCATCAACGACTAAAATTTTCAAACGTTCACGTTCCATATACAATAATATACGTTTAAAAAACCAAATATTACAACCATTTTTATCACACCATGGTGGTAAAAATATCCAATTTTCCCCCATGGATAATTTTTCAAAATATTAAATATTCATTTCTGTGACTTTTATCACGAGCAAAAGTATATTTAATTCCATAAAAGTGGAGTCTTTCATGAAAAAATACATGGGTTGGAACACAAATATACTTATTGCAAGCGCACTTTTGGTTTGCACAACACAAGCTCAGGATATTGTAGACATAAATCCGTTCTGGGCGGCTTATGACAGTATCCACCCAAAGGGCACGATAAACGACCTTTACGAGGATTTAGTCCTCCCCTCTTCGGTCACGACAGACCGCAAGTACCCGGTCACTTGGAAAAGCGGCGACACGCTATTCTTGGGGCACGACGGCCATATTAACGGTCGCTTCGTAGGCGAAAACAAGGTCGTGGAACTTACCGCTACAATCACAGATTCCTTGAAAAATCAAACGAAAGAAAAGCTATTCAAGGTTTCTATCCACGGTTTCGAGCCTTATTCCAACTACCTCTTTGCGTATTTCCCGGCGAATAATGACGAGAACATCTATTACGCTTTAAGCAATGACGGTTACAATTTCACGGCAATGAACAACGGCAAACGCGTGGTTGCCGCCGATACCGTGAGCCTCAAGAAAGGACTCCGCGACCCGCATGTTCTACGCGCTCCAGACGGCTGGTTCTACATGGTCAATACCGACATGAAGAGCGCCGAAGGCTGGGCGAGCAACCGCGGCATGGTGCTCATGAAATCGCGCGACCTCATCCACTGGAAACACGCCACCGTGCATTTCCCGGAAAAGTACAAGGGCAAAAACTTCGCAAACGTGACTCGCGTGTGGGCCCCCGAAACCATCTGGGATGAAAATTACGTGAACAAGGACGGAAGCAAGGGACGCCCGCTTGTGTACTATTCACTGTTGACAAACGACGGGACCATCCCTTACGACCAAGTGTTTTTCAATTATGCAAACGAAGACTTCACCGACCTCGAAGGCGACCCGATTCATTTCTTTGATCGTGGCAAATCGACCATCGATATGGACATCGTCTATAATCCGATCGACAAACTTTACCACGGTTTTTACAAGAACGAAGGCGATGGCGGCATCTGCAAGGTGGTGTCCAATGACCTCACGGCGGAAAACGGCTCCAAGGCTCCGAAATGGAGAAACCCGAGCAAGCCGCTCCAGCAGACGAATGAGGCTGTCGAAGGTGCCGGCGTGTTCAAGCTCATCAACCAGAATTCCTGGGTGCTCATGTACGACTGCTATGTAAACGGGCATTACCAGTTCACCAGCAGCAACGATCTCGAGAACTTCAAGTTTGTGCAAAATACGAAAACGAGCGGCGCATTTACGCCCCGTCACGGTACAATCCTCCCGTTAACCGCAGCAGAGACCGCAGCACTCATGAAGGCTTTCCCCACGCCGAATTTCGAGGCTAAAGTGATTGACCTCCCCGATTCCATCGGCGTCTGCGACGGAAAGAAAGTTGTGGGGCCGTGCAGCGCTACGAAGATTATTCCTTATGTGAAAGTTGACGATGCTAATTGGAGCGAAACGACAGACTTGAAAGTCGCCAAAGGCGCTAGTGTGACATTCGGCCCGCACCCGTGGGACGGCAAAATTTGGAGCTGGGAAGGCCCGGACGGCTTCAAGTCCACAACGCGCGAAAATACGCTCAAGAATTTAGACGGAACCAAGAGTGGTTACTACACAGTAACCTATACAAACGAAACAGGCTGCAAGAGCACCGTTAAAATCAAGATTGTCGTCGATGATCCCGACCATCCGTACGTAGAGCCACCTCCAGTAAGCATAGACCGCGGGGTGCGCGAAAGCCGCAAGGACCAGCGTTTAAAGCGCAATCCGGTCTATTTCGATTTGCTCGGCAACAGACTTAAAGGCAAACCGCGCAACGGAATGTTTGTAGAAAGATAGAAGTGGTTAGAGATTAGAGGCTAGGAATCGTCATTATCCGAAGGATAGTCCATACAGTAATCGGGAGATGTATGGATCCTCCCTAAGGGAGGATGACAATATCCCTGTTTACTAACCACTTAAATAACAACTCTATTCAGTTTTATAAACGCATTGACAGGGTCAGCGTAGTTCCAGATGCCACCGAGAGTCGCAACTCCTGCAGGCGACATTTTCTTGAATTCCTCAATCGTATCCGTATCAACACCACCCCATAAAATCACGGACGTCTTTGCATTTATATTCAAAGGCGTTCCAAGCGTTTCGACAATTTCCAACGCCGATTGCGGCTGCATAATCGGCCCCAAAAGCGCACCCGCCACCCAATCCGGGAGCAATTCCGCTTCTTCAACGTTTTTGCAATACGCCACGCAGTTCACGCGCTTCCAGCTTTCGGGAACATCCCCCATAAAACTTTGAGCTTCACATACACAGCCGCGAACATCCAATTGCTCGGCAACATCGGGCGTTCCACGCACCCAAATCCGGTCGCGCAAATCCATGGGCAGGCTCAGCAGCCAACGTTCGTAATCTTCTGGAGTCGCATGAGAATTCCCGCCACGTCCTCGTTTATCAAGAATCAAACGGGTCAATCCACGACGGAACATTTCTTCGATATCGTCGTATTCTGCAGCAAAATTATCAGGACAAGTGATAAGCCAAAGTCGCATAAATGTTGGGGTTTAAAAGTTTCAAGCTAAAGTTACTCAAAATCAGAAAGTTTTGCAATAAACACGTTTTATGTTTCGATTAATTTCAGAAGGTTCTGTTGTCATCGCTATTGGGTTTTAATATATTTTGGCCACAAAACAAAAAGGATTAACGATGAGAAATTCGCTTAAACTCGACGGTCAAGTCAAGACTTATCTCCACGAAGATGAACTCCCGAAAGCATGGTACAATGTCCGTGCCGACATGAAGAAGAAGCCCGCTCCGCTTCTGAACCCGGGCACCGGCAAGCCGGTCACATTCGAAGACCTTCAGCCGGTATTCTGCGATGAACTCATCAAGCAGGAACTTGATAACGATACTGCATACATTCCTATTCCTGAAGACATCCTTACCTTCTACAAGATGTACCGCCCATCTCCGCTCGTTCGCGCCTACTTCCTCGAACAGGCTCTCGGCACTCCGGCACACATTTATTACAAGTTTGAAGGCAACAACACTTCGGGTTCTCACAAGCTGAACTCTGCAATCGCTCAGGCCTACTATGCCAAGAAACAGGGCCTCAAGGGCGTGACGACCGAAACGGGTGCAGGCCAGTGGGGCACCGCTCTTTCCATGGCATCCGCATTCTTCGGCATCGATTGCCAGGTCTATATGGTGAAGGTTTCTTACGAACAGAAGCCGTTCCGCCGCGAAGTCATGCGCACCTACGGTGCCAAAGTGACTCCGTCCCCGTCCATGACGACCGACATCGGTAAGAAGATCAATGAAGAATTCCCGGGCACAACGGGAAGCCTTGGCTGCGCTATTTCCGAAGCTGTGGAAGCAGCCGTGAAGCAGCCGGGTTACCGCTACGTTCTCGGTTCCGTGCTGAACCAGGTGCTCCTCCACCAGTCCGTCATCGGTCTCGAAACGAAGGCCGCACTCGACAAGCTCGGCGTGAAGGCCGACCTCATCATCGGTTGCGCTGGCGGTGGTTCTAACCTCGGTGGCCTTATCAGCCCGTTCGTCGGCGAAAAGCTCCGTGGCGAAGCCGACTACGACATTCTCGCTGTGGAACCGGCCAGCTGCCCGAGCTTCACTCGTGGTAAGTACGCCTATGACTTCTGCGATACCGGTAAGGTTTGCCCGCTCGCCAAGATGTACACGCTGGGCTCTAGCTTCATCCCGTCTGCAAACCACGCTGGAGGACTGCGCTACCATGGCATGAGCAGCATTCTCTCTGAACTTTACGATCAGGGCCTCATGCGTGCAACGTCTGTGGAACAGACCAAGGTGTTCGAAGCAGCAAAGCTCTTCGCCCAGACCGAAGGTATCCTCCCGGCTCCGGAATCCAGCCACGCTATCCGCGCCACAATCGACGAAGCCCTCAAGTGCAAGGAATCCGGAGAAGCAAAGAACATCGTGTTTGGCCTCACCGGCACGGGTTACTTCGACATGGTCGCCTACCAGAAGTTCAACGACGGCGAAATGAACGACTACATCCCGACGGATGAAGACATCGCGAAGAGCCTCGCAAAGCTTCCAAAAATAGACTAAAGAACGCCACTACGTGGCTACAGACGAAAGACGAAAGAATATTTCGTAGAAACGTCCAGCATTCGCTGGGCGTTTTTCTGTTAAGTCCTTTAGGTAAGAAGCCGATGCGTAGCATCGGCTTTAACAACCACCCGCTATGCGGGTGAGATTAGAGCTTAAGCCATTACGAAT
>NZ_CACZDK010000055.1 GCF_902779965.1 Fibrobacter succinogenes
CGGACGTTCGGGCAAGAAATCGCCGACATCGAGGCGCTGGCGGTAAATCTCGAATACCGCGCTCAGGAAGCCGTCGAAAGAAGAATCGTAGGAGATGAGAAGAGACATTTACAGATGTGGGGTGTGAAGTGATAGGTGTGGGATGCGGGGTTAACCCACGGAGCTGAGCGGCGCGGGGGCCGGGAGTGCGGGCATCTGCAACTGGCTGAAAAAATCGAGTTGGGCAGGTTTCGGGCGGGCAATCAGCAACGGGCGCAGCATCTCGGGGTAAAGCCTGCGCAAGTTCGCCGGTACATCGGGATTATAGATGAAGTACTTCGCGCGCTTGAGAACCACCCCCATCTTCTTGAGCTGTTCCAGCCGGATCTTGCAAAAACGGCGGCCGCTCACAATCAGCTGGGCCGACTTCACGCCGATTCCCGGAACGCGCAAAATCATCTCGTAATCGGCAGTCTGCAAATCTATCGGGAAGAACTCCGGATGGCGCAGCGCCCACATCGCCTTCGGGTCCAAATCGGGGTCGAGGTTCGGGTTCGACTCGTCCAGAATCTCCTCGTGGCCGAAATGGTAAAAGCGCATGAGCCAGTCGGCCTGGTAAAGGCGGTGCTCGCGTAACAGCGGAGGCTTGGTCGTGAGGGCGGGCAGGCGCTTATCGGCATTGACAGGAATGTAGCCCGAGAAATAGACGCGCTTCATGCGCTGCTGGTTGTAGAAGCCTGCGGAAAGGCGCAGAATCTGCAGGTCGGACTCCCCCGAAGCCCCCACAATCATCTGCGTACTCTGCCCTGCCGGCAAAAACTTCGGCGTATAGCGGGAATGCTTGCCCGCAGAGTATTCCAGCTTGCGTTCGGCCAAAAAGTTCATCGGCCTGAAGATGGACTCGTAATTCTTTTCGGGAGCGAGATACTGCAGTTGCCTATCGGAGGGAATCTCGACATTCACGCTGCTGCGGTCGGCATACAGCCCCGCCTCGTAAAGCAGGCGCGAACTCGCCCCCGGAATCGCTTTCAGGTGGATGTAGCCGCCAAAGCGGTGGACCGTGCGCAGCTCCTTCGCCACGTAAACGAGCTTTTCCATGGTGTTGTCGGGGCTGCCGACCACCGCGGAACTGAGGAACAGCCCCTCGATGTAGTTGCGGCGGTAGAACTCCAGCGTGAGGTCGATGAGTTCCCTGGGCGTAAACGTCGCGCGCGGGATATCGTTGCTGCGGCGATTGATGCAGTAGGCACAATCGTACTTGCAGGCGTTGCTGAACAGCACCTTCAACAGGGAAATGCACCGGCCATCGGCCGACCACGTATGGCATATGCCCGCACTGCAGCCGCTCCCGAGCCCGCCCTTGGGCGCACCGCGGCTCGAACCGCTTGAAGAACACGACACGTCGTACTTGGCCGCGTCACCCAGAATATTAAGTTTTTCTCGTAGGTCCATCTATACACCTGCCCTTCTGTACCCTAATATAATAATTAGTGCTCAGAAAAGCAAGTGCTTTTTTAGGCTCTATCGATTAATGTGGATTTTCCGCACTTCGGAGCCTATGGACAATTTGGCGAAAAGAATAAAATCCCTCTGTTTCACCCTATCAAAACACATAAAAAAGCTGCATATAATTTACAATCCCTTGATTAATTATGAAAAAAATCCCAATTCACAAAAAAAAGCACCGGTAAAAAAATTATTCAGACAAAATAATCATATTTTTTGTTATTCAAAATTTTACATACAAAACATTTATTTTTATCCATAAATGCTTTATTATTAAAATATCATTACCACAAACAAACTAAAAGGGCGCATTTCATGGCTAACAGAACAACTAAAACAGCACAACAGAAGAAAAAAATCATTGTTAAAAAAGAGACTAATGCAAAAATAGACATCACAAATTCCTACAACGGATTAGCCACAGCGTCTTTTAGCAATGCAATCACCATAACCCAACCCAAAACTGTAAAAAAAGCCGCACAAGAGCAAACTTCTATTTTAACCATAAAGCAAGATACTTTTGATTCCATTCAAAATGAAAAAGTTTCAAAAGTTTTCGCTAAAATAAAAGCCGATCCCGGCAGCACAATTCAAATAGACGACCAACTTTATTCAATTCCCGAACAGGGGTATGGTTATCTCGACATTACGGACAAATACATAAACGCAAACAACCAAGACATTAACATACCATTCAAAACGTATATAGACTCAAAAAACGCCACCCATACAAAAGAGAAAATTCAAGAATTAGTCTCACGACCCACCTTAGAGGTAAATTTACCAAATCTATTTGAATCCCGTCTCAATGATTTAGGATCGATAGTTCGTGATAATCTTGTACATCCTATAAAACCTATCCCATCAACAAACAACAACGAAGATATTGTTGTAGAATACTTTGTTGACGATGAATCAATACCGGCAAATGAAACATATAGTTTAGCAGGAGGAGTCGAAGCAAACGTACTTCTTGCAATGTCGTTAAATCTACCCAGGTTCCATTTTGATGACATTACACTAAACAACACAACGCTACCTTTTAAAATTTCACACACGCATACTTTCAACAATGGTGCTTTTGGTTGCGGCAAACTATGGCGAACGAATTTACATCAAAAATTAGAGAAAAAAATTTCAAAAGAAAAAGAAACAAAATTCACCTATTTTGACGAAAACGGCTATTCTCATAGTTTTAAAGAAACATTCTATTATTTTAACGACCAAGGGAAAAAGGTTACAATCAAAAAAGGCGACGTAAGTATTAACGCCATCGATGGAACTCAATATTACGAAGCATCGGGAAAAAAATACGAAGTGTTTTTAGACCAACGAACAACATGTGGATTGTCGCTTACAACAAGGCTCGAAGGCTTTAAAAACATCGATTATTACGAGCAGCGCCAAAAAGAAGAGAAGCAATTAGAAGACACGATATACTCTTACAAGAAAACCTTGAAAGATTACGTAATCGTAAATTCCGACACAGGCGAAATCACCGGGGAACTAAAAAAATATTTCAAAACAGAAAACGACATTCTCACCACAGAAAATTTTGATCAATTCACAAACAATCTAAAAAAAGGCCTACTTTTTCAAAAACAAGATGCCATACAATACCAGTCACTTTGCACACAACAAAAAATCATCAAAAAGCAGATTAAAGAGAGCCAGCAGGCCGTAGACTCAACAACAAAATCCTTAATTTTAGAGAAAAACTCTTTATATAACCAGCATAACAGCCTATACAATTCCGCTATTGAATTAGAAAGTCAAGTAAGAAATAGTACTGTTTACGACACATCTCTCGTAATGAGACAATTATGCATTCTTTATAATCAATTCAAATTAATCGGGCACGGCATTCCAGACACATTTGGAGGCTACTACTATGTAAACAAAGATAGTATTTCATATATGCCGCCAAGCCTAAGAAATAGCGATATATTTAAAAAAGCCAAAAAATACAATTTTGAATCCAATCCATTTGGTTATACAATAAGCGGCATCAACAACGATGTGAACCAGATAAAAATAAATGAAAATCATACCACAACAAACAACGCACAATTTAACGAACTATTACCAGCTTCCGGCGACGGTTCTCTCAGACTTCAGGAAAAAATGTTAGATGAGCAAACCCGTTTCTACTACAATCAAAACGCAACCAGGAAAGAGGAATTGCAAAGGATATACAAAGAGTATATCAATTATGAATACAGCCTGGCCAGACTAATGCAAACAATGCCCACGGCAACCTTAACTGACGGGAACAAGTCGCTATGTTTCAATGATTACGGAGATTTATGCGGCATAAGCGATTCTCACAATCATTACTGGGCCATCGAACGCGATTTAAACAACAATATTTCAAGCATAACCGACAGCAAAAAAACAATCATTTTCAGATACTATCCATACGGATTGCTGGAATCAATCACTGATTTCAACGGCAAAAAAGTTGAATACACTTATTCCTCGAACAATATCGACGCCGACTTGAAAAAAGTCAAATTAGCAAACGGAGACACCATTGAATTTGGATACAGCAATTCCTTTATTACATCTGTTTACTCGACATTGGAAAAAGCCAAAACAAAGATTAAATATATCAACGAAAAAGCAGCCGTTCCTTCATTACAATCTATCGCTAATTTTTCAATGGTAAGCAAGATCACTGATACCGGCGAAACCTCCATTAAAGAAGCCGAAGCAGAAAAAAACTACACATTCTCTACAATCAACTTTAATTCTAAATTATACGACACAACTATTACTAATGACGGAAAACAAAAACGATATTTCATGGATAATAATTGGATTTTTACTGGAGGATACGCTCAAAATGACGACAATACATTAGGCGGATTCTCTTACGTCCATGTCAACCGCGATAATCCCCAAAAAATCAAAACCTTCTCAATTCACGAAATTGACGACGCAGTTGTATCAATTGAGAAAAAGAATTCAACCACGGTACAAGGGACAAAGCTACCAATTAATTGCAAAGAATACATGTTCTCTGTCATCATCTCCGGTCCAGAAAGCGGGAACATTCTAACCAAAACAAAAATAAAAGCAGGGACATTCATGGGTCCTCGGGCAACTGTAACATATACCGATAAATCCACCGCAGTTTTCCAGACACCCGCCATATACCGTGATTGCGGTTCACAGATTTGCGCTGTTCCCATATCCCTATCCCTAGATAAAGAAGTTTCCAAGATTGAATTATCACTGGCAAATACCACAGATCTAACCGCCTCTTGCGATTTATTGCGTTTGGCACCAGCGGAATGCAAATACGAAACATTTGACGAGTTT
Organism: Fibrobacter succinogenes; assembly: GCF_902779965.1. Classification (NCBI taxonomy): domain Bacteria; kingdom Pseudomonadati; phylum Fibrobacterota; class Fibrobacteria; order Fibrobacterales; family Fibrobacteraceae; genus Fibrobacter; species Fibrobacter succinogenes. Next base: position 4,810 of record NZ_CACZDK010000055.1, read on the forward strand.
AAAAAAATCATCTCGTCCGAATCAAGCAAAGACTTTGTCTGTTACAATAAGAAGGATAAAACTACTCTTTATAGACAAACATCTACAAAATACACATACAACGAACGGCAACAGCTTATAAAGAAGGAAACAACCAATAAAGACTTTACAGAGACCGCAACAAATTCATTTAAGCTGATTACCAAATACGCATACAACAGCAACGGGGCTCAAATCCGTGAAGAAACATTTGTCGAAGGCAAAGAAGCGACCAGCGGAATCATAGTAAACGAAAATGTCTATGACGACAAAGGCCGAATCGTAAAAAATTCTGTGTACAACTCTCTGGAATCGTCAAATAAAAAGCATAACGAGAAAATTTATAACGATAATGACGAAACCGTACAAAGCGAAATTGACGCACTTGGCATAAACAAGATATCTTATGAATACGATTCCACAAACAACATCGCATCCATCACCTATCCATCGGGTAGCAAACTGTCGTATTCCAGAGATTGCAATACAAATGCCATAACCGCAATTTCACAGAGCACCGAAGACGGTGAGCCCAATTCCATCGAAACACATTATAACTGCGGCTTAGTGACAAAGCTTAAGAGCAACACTAACACCATTGATTACGAATACAACGGCAAGCGCGAAAAAACAGCCGTCTATTTCAACGAAATAAAAAAAGTTGATTACTCCTATGAAAAAGATGTCAAAATAGGCAATACATTAACAGAAAAAACAAAGGCCACACTTTGGAGTAGTTCTAATGAAAAGATTGATACCGAAACATTCGTAGATTCCAAAAAGAATCTCATCCAAACCAATCTTAATGGAAAGACACTCTTCAAAAACACCTTTTCCAAAACAAAAGTTTTACTAAGTAGCGAAGATTATGTCACACAAACAACGACGAATACGACTTATGACGATATAAACCATAGAATAGATTCTATTTCTAGATCAAAGAGCCGTGACGAAAAATACTCTTACTTAAAGCCTTTAAAAGAATCTTTCGAATACGATTCTTTTGGTCAAAAAAAGACTCATACCATCAGCGTTGGAGATACAACCAGCCAGTATAAATTTGAATACAACGAAAATGATCCTGCAAGGTCTTTAAAAGCCATCAGGCTTCCCAACCGCCTTACCTCTATCCATCAAAAAGATTTCCTTGGGCGCACAATCGGTAAAACGCTCCAAAAAGAGAACGGAGAAAATGTCCTTGGCGAATATATCACATTCCGAAAGGTCGGAGACCACTCCTCAGACACCGTTTCGTCCATCCGTTATGGCGAAATCCGCAACGGCAAATATTCCATTATAGAAGGTGTACACTACAAGTACGATTCCACAGGAAACATTACAGAAACCTGGACAAATGGAAAATTTACTGCCGCCTACAGTTACGACCACTTAAACAGGATCATTCGCGAAGATAACGCCATTTTCCAAAAGACATGGTTATATACCTACGACGGGAACGGGAACAGGACCACAAAAACTGAAATTCCCTTTACACGTCAGAAAACGGATGAAATTACCGATATTTCCAACGCAACCGTCGAAAATTACGCATACGACGGCGATATGCTAACATCCCGTAATGGAGACGGCTTCACGTATGACGGTTTCGGAAATCCAACGAAATTCAAGAATAAGAATCTCCAGTGGGAAAACGGAAAGCTGATTGCATTCGAAAGCCATAAGTTCGATTACGACGGATACGGAAAACGCATCCGAAAGGATTCAACATATTATACATACGACACAAATAAAAACCTTGTCGAAATGGAAAACGGAGACAACACCCTCAGGTTCATCTATGACAACAGCGGGATTTCGGGGATAGAATACAACGACCAGCAGTATCTACTACGAAAAAATGTTCAGGGCGACATCACACACATTTTCTCCATAGACGGGACAATGGTAGCTCAGTATGTGTACGACGCCTGGGGCAACCACAAGGTTCTTGATGCAAATGGCAAAATCATCGACGAACAAGAACATATCGGCAACACAAACCCGTTCCGCTATCGAGGTTATTTCTACGACACCGAGACCAAACTATACTACCTAATAAACCGCTATTACGACCCCGAAATCGGGCGCTTTATTTCACAAGACCAGATTAGTTACTTGCAGCCGGATGTTATCAACGGTTTAAATCTTTTTGCTTATTGCGGAAACAATCCTGTAATGCGCATAGACGAAAACGGCTGCAGTTGGAAAAGCTTCTTGAGGGGCGTCGGCGACATCTTCAAGAAAGTCGGTGATTTCTTCGTAAAAGCCGGTCTATTTATAGCTGGCCTTACAATCGCATCGATAGGATTAGCCACAGTGCTACCAATGGTGATTCCCTTACTAGCGACTCCTATTACCGCGATTACATCAATTGTAAGCGCACAACTCATTCCAAATATATTGATTCCAGGAAAAGCTACCGGAAATACAATACTGGGATTCCTAACCCAACTTGGAATGAGCGTAGGAATCTACGGAATTGACATGATGAGGGCCGCTTTTGACAAAGACGTTTACAATGATATGAAAAACATTAACTGGAATCCGTTCAACAGCGACGCCGAAAAAGCACTCAATTGCAGCAAGGTTTCCTTCTTTAAAGGACTTCCCGTAACCAAAGACCTCCCTCTTTCAACAGGCAGATCATTCTTTTTAGGCGCAATAGTCCTTGATAAAGACGAAAACGATATAAATACCATATACCATGAGTATGGGCACTCACTCCAATTTGCTGTTCTAGGGCCTATAAACTATCTTATCTCCGTAGGCATCCCATCTGCAGGCAGTTGGAATAAAAAAAATTACTATGGCAATCCATGGGAAAACATAGCCAATGAATATGGAGGAAACATCATATTCAACAACAGCGAAGGTCAAAGGATTGAAATAAATCATAATAGAAACGTTTTGTTCCTGATGTTAAACCATTATCTGGGCGCATGGTCGCTCATCGCTAGCGCAGCAGTTAAATAAATCAATTTATCAATTAAGCCCCAAGAATTAACTTCTTGGGGCTTTTTTGATAAAGATTAAAAATTTAGGCTTTACCAGCCCTGGAAATAGGCATTCCTAAGCCCCTTGAAGGCCACATAGCGCCTGTTACCGGACTTGTCCCAGATTATGGCGATACCGGCGAGGTAGTTGATCCAGGTTCCGCCGTTCTTGATGTTCATGTTGATCCTAAGCTTCGAGCAGTAGGCCACGAACGGGACCATGAGTTTGTCGTGGGAACTGAGCATGATGAAACGGTCGGGTTCGTTTTCGTACTTGTGGAGCAGGATTTCAATCAGTTCGGCGGAGCGTTCCTGCAAGTTATAGTAGGCCTGGATTCTCGCCGTGTCGCCGGAATACCTCCCAGTATAGGTATAGTACGAAGTCGCTTCCCAACCGCCACCGGCATCGGATTCCGCCTGGTTCACCAGCGACCTGTCGATCATGTACCAGTCATCGTTCAGTTCAGGGAACGTATCCGTAACAGTCGTATCTTGCCCACGTCCCTGGGCGATGGCAATTACAGTCTGCTGCGCACGGTAGAATTCCGAGGCCCCGAGCCTCATCGGTTCGTCAAACTTGGTGAGCTTCGCGCCCATGGACTTCGCCGAATCGATGCCGGCCTTGGTAAGCCCGCTGTTCTTGCTCGTGGCATCCTTGTCGCGTTCGCCATGACGCAGCAAGAAGATGACCCTCTCGTTGTCCTTGATGCTCTCGTACACCCTCTTGATGTCGACAAAATCGGTGATATTGGACTTGTCGACAAAGTAAGCGTTAATATCGACATCCGATGTCATTGCACGCCAGCTTCGACCCGTAGCGCTGTAACGGTAGAGGTTCCCCGCATTGACACGGCCCTGGCGGATTTCGCCGTCGGTCCCCTGCCCCATCTCGTAGGTATCCTTTTCCCTGTCCATGGCCAGTTGCCATACGCCCTCGTCGTCGCAAACGAAGCGGTCCGTCGTAACGGAAACATCGGAATATTCAGAGGCATAATACATGCTCGAGGGGTTCGTCGCAAAGACGATCTTGCCCTCGTTTTCTTCGTTGCAGGCCGGAATACCGAGTTCAGCCTGGTAGAAACCCCTTATGTACTTTTCGAAATCAGCGACGGTACCGAGCCCCAACTTCCGTACATGCCCGCGAATCGTTTCGAATTCGTCATTCACATCTACGCCCAGGGCCCAGTCCGCAATTTTAGCGCGGGCCACGGAATCATCCCAGGAACCGTCCGCAAAGTCGGCAGCCACTTTCCAGAGATTTGCCACGGTATCTTGCAAGGCGGACTGCATCATGATGGTCACGGCCAGAAGCGCCGTTCCCGATTCGCTACCCGTGAACGAGGTAATCGAATCGACTAGGCCGAGGCCCGCCGTATCGATATGGAACATGCTCCAGACCGCAGCAGAAGACGTCGCGGAAGCAGACGCTGCGGTAGCGCCGGGCTGTTTCAACAGCGTTTGCATATTCACGGACTTCAGGAACGTCAGGAAGTTGATATTGGCAACGCCCGCATTCCCCCGACCGCCTACAAGAGCATACAGGGAATCCTTCATGGTGACCGTACCGCCATGGGCCAGGTCGGTAATCGTACCGGAATAGACGGCCTTCGCATAGGGCGGGCGGAAAGTCACATTCTCCGCCGTATAAGTCCCGCCTTTCGGAGGGACCGTCGCCGTGAATGTCGCAACCGTATTGAAAGTTTCATCAAGCGCCTGCACGGTAACACTCGACCTGGAATCTTGCAAGCCGTAACCGAACGTTCCCGTAACCGTCACGTTTTCAAGACTCGACGGATCCTTGGCTGTCGTATCTTGCGTCCTGTTATCGGAAGTATCCTTACGCGAAGTGTCCCTGGAGACCGTATCGCGGAGAAACACGGAATCCCGGTTCGTCAACGTGTCAGGCGTTGTTGCGGTATCGCCACGGCCCACGGAATCGGCTGTCGTGAAGGACGAATCCGGTTCAAAAAAGGTTGCACCCACATTCGCATCTGCATTATTCGAACTGTCCGAATCGCCACAAGACACCAAAAAGACCAATGCACAAGTGAAGTACACCGTAAGCCAGAAGGCTCTAAAATTTACGTATTTACCCAAGTAAACCTTTGACATATCGTTCCCCTTACCGATAAACAAAGCATCCCTACACCATCAAAAATATATTTTTTTCGTAAGAAAACAAGACGCCCGGCGCCTAAAAAGGGCTGCCAGGCATTCTTTGCTACTCTGAAAAAATCCTACTTGAACTTCGCGATAAACTCATCGCCGCTGGAGGGGCTCACGAGGCGCGGGTTATCCTTGTTGCCGTCCGCCCAGCCGTCGAAGGTGCTCCCGCCCGTCGGTATCGCCGTCAGCAACATATCGTTGCCGTAAAAGAACTTTCCGGTATAGTTCGTGCTCGGGAGTTTCATCCCGTCGAGCAAGACATATCCGCTGCCCGTCGAGCCAATCGTCACCGCAATATCCACGCCCAAGCGGAATTCCGTACGGTACTCGTTGCGGACCGTCGACGTCCTGGAGCTCGCATAGGACTTGAGCGTCGATCCAGTCTTGTCGAAGGAATGTTCGTTCCTCGGGTACTTCTTCATGTCGCGATCCATCTCGGCAGACGGGATTGTCGCCGTCATGCGGTCCGTCGCTTCGGCAACCTTTTCGTAGGAAAGGTAATGGTCGAGCATGACTGCGGAATGGTTGACAAAGAGGCGCACGAAATCGGGATTCTGGCTAAGCTTGATGAAGATTTCGGCAAAGCAGCGGGCCCCGTTGCACTTGTTCGTGCCGCCCTGCTTGATCCAGCTGAACATATTATGGTCCCTGTATTGAAAACCGGAAACCGCCCAGTCCCAGCCGAAACCGTGGTCCACGTCGAAAATCATGAATTCAGCAGCCATGTAATCCGCATAATTACCGACATCCATCATGGTCTGGAGCTTCTTATAGGCTTCCGCATCCGTCTTGAAGTTACTCTTATGGATAAAATCAAGCATTTCCACGTAAGAGGCCTCCGAGCCGCCGCTAGCAGTCACGGTAGTCTTTATGTGCTTCACAATGTTCACCTGCTTGGAATCGATACCGTAGTTCGTCTCGACGAAATGTTCGTTCAGGCGTTCGCGCATGTCGAAAATCCCGTAGTAGGCACCATTGTAAAATACCACCACCTGGCGGCTTCTCTGGTAATCTACCCCGCTCCCTTCCATAAGGCTCGTGAGCATCGGGTCTTCGATGTAGTCCCCCACAAATCGGTTACCGTTGTTTCTCAAGTTGAAAGCCTTGAACTTGTTGTCTTCGGGCCTGGTCTTGAACAGCGGGAACTTGATACGGCCATCCTGGTATTCGCTCTTCATCTTGATGGCCACGGACTTCTTGGCCCTGTAACGGCTCCACTGGCCGATAATGGAAAGACCCGCATCAATCTGCCGAAGAACTGCCGTTTTCGAAGAACTCCACATGGACGGGGAGTTCCAGGTCCCACCAGTAATTCGCCTCACGGCACGGTTCCGCGCAGTACGAAACGCCCTGGCTGTAGTAGCCGTTCTTGGAATCAAACATCAGGTAAGAATCCACGCTGATGGCCACGACCGGCATGGAGACGGTCTCGTTGATAAAATAGGTATGGCTCGACTTGCGCGCGATGGAATCACCGACAAATTCCGCACAGCGTACTGCTGTATTGCGGTTCACCACATAGGGTTCCACAAATTCCGCCGTGGCGGAAGTCGGCATGGAACCATCGAAGGTACAGCGGATTTTGCCGCCATATTCAGGT
>NZ_CACZDK010000056.1 GCF_902779965.1 Fibrobacter succinogenes
GCCAAGCACGTGGGTCTTCCAGCCGAGTTCCACCATCTTCCAGTTAGCGTTGTAACGGTCCATGGTGATCTGCATACGGCCACCGCCGCTAGCAATGCAAACGTCGAATTCCGGGCTGCGGAGTTCGTCGAGGAACTTTTCGAACGGGCCGACGTAATCGAGTGCGGAAGTTTCCGGCACGTCACGACCGTCGAGCAAAATGTGCACGCGGACCTTCTTGAGGCCTTCCTTCTTGGCCTGGGCCACCATGGCCTTCAGGTGAGAAATGTTGGAGTGAACGTTACCGTCGCTGAAAAGACCGATGAAGTGGAGGACGGTGTTCTTTTCGCGGGCGTTGCCGGCGATTTCCTTCCAGGCGTCGCGGCCGAAGATGTCACCAGAGACGATAGCGTCTTGAACGAGGGCGGCACCCTGGTTGTACACCTGGCCGGCACCGATAGCGTTGTGGCCCACTTCGGAGTTACCCATGTCTTCGTTGGTCGGCATACCGTCGGGGTGCGGGCAGCCTTGATGGCGTTGCCTTCGACCTTATCGGTGATACCAAAACCATCCATCACGATGGTTACGACCGGGCCCTTGATGCCGGGAAAGTTGGAAAGTTTCTTGAGCATATTTACTCCATTTTAATGTTACGCGGCAAATTTAGTAAAAGGCGAGCGCAGCGGCAAAAGTGTGCAAAGCTAGAAAGCGCAAAAACTTGTTTTTGCATTTTCTAGATGAAGCCACGGACGTCGTAGACGTCAAAACAACTTGTTGTTTTGACATTGCCGAGCCGTATTAAATGCGCTCCGAAGGAGCGCAACTTTAGAAACTTTTGCGTAAGGCGAGTGAAACGGGACTGTTTACAGGCCCACTTTTGAGCCTAGCAAAAGACACTCGAAGAGTGTAATTAAGGGGAATCCCGGTCAAGTTGGGTATAGCTATGTAGGGAAAAAGGGGGTAACATAAAGGGAACGATGCAAATAAAAAAGACCCTCCGAAGAGGGCCTTGAAAATGTTTTTTTGCTTTAAGGTGTTTGTTTACCCGTGTAGACTAGCAAATCCATGGACAGATTGCCGTTTGCATCTTGAGTTGTATAGTTTAGCACAATGAAGGCGAAGAAGCCGGTAGCAACCTCAGAAGAGGAATCGTATGTAGGGCTAATTGCTACAAAGAAGTTATTCTTGAGACTAAAGAAGTTGGGGTATGTATCAACCAATGACGTTGAAACATAGAGGAAGTCACTAGTGTGCGGATCTTCTGGATGGTAGTCCTTGTCATAGTCATTTGCCATGATTCTGTCATTCTTGTTGTTATAAAGTGCGAATTTTACACCGAGCGTCGTGCTGTACAAATCAATCGTTTTGTTCGAATTTGGCTGGAAGCAAATGTCTCCAGCATTGTCAGGTGCTTTGGTTATTGTATTAATGCACTTGTGGATCTTGGTGTCGATTGTGACGTGGAATGAATCCAGTGGCGCGCTTGTTGCTTCGGGTTCAGACGATGATGAACTTTCCGGTTCTCTGCACTTTTCTTCACTACGAGTGAACGGAATGCGTTTCTCAGAAACGGATTCATTAATATCATCAGTGGCAAATGCGGTAACTATAAGTTCGAAATCACCACATTCGGTATAGTCTTCATCGAGGTCTGTTCGGACGCCCATTTCATCGAGGTTGGCTGTGACAGTGAAATTATTCTCAAAATCAATAGGTCTTAATACAGTTACTTTGCCTTGCAGGATATCTGTTCCTGCTTTGACAATTGCGAATTTAACGTCCTGGAGTCGGACTGCATCAACGTCAGCAATGGTATTTGTATCGCCAAAATTGATTGTTATGGAACCATCGAATTGTATAATCGAGAATGATGGTGTCGCTGTAAAATTAGAGAAGCTAATAAAGGTTTCTTCGGTGGGAACAGGCGCAACATAGTGACTAGAAGAACTGGTTCCTGCCGACTGACCGGGTTGTGGTAATGCATTGATTGAATCCTCACCACAAGCAACAAAGCTCAGCGCTCCCAAAGTGAGTGCTGAACCAAAAATAAAAGATGTGACGAATTTTGATTTCATTGTAAATACCCTTTCTATGTAATCTTTAGGTTAAAATAAACAAATTATGGGAAAAAAGCACTAAGAATTTTTCTTTTTATTATAATACAAAATTTTGTTTACGGAACGTAAGCCAGTAGTTAGTACATATGATGAAAATTGTAATAAGCTTGTAAATAATTTTATACACTAATTATTCATGGAGCGTATAATATCGCGAATTCGGGCGGCTTCTTCGAAGTCGAGGCGGGCTGCAGCCTCCTTCATTTGACGTTCCAAGTCGATAAGCTTGGACTGGACTTTACTGGATCCTTCGCTTTGCTCAGGATGACGGTTGCCGGGGGCAGCGCTCATCTTTCGTCTTTGTACATTCGCCGTTGGCTCATGTACCAACTGCTCGGCTCGGTCATGCCCAACTCCGTTGGTCGCGACTCTCGCCTTGTGCAGTTGTCGTCTGAACCTTGACGGCTGCAGCGGTTCCATCGGGCGGATGCCGGGGGTAAAGTCAGTGGAATCGTCACTGGATCCCGTCGCTTCGCTCCAGGATGACTCATCATCAATTCCGAATTCCGAATTCCTATCTCCTAATTCATCCTCTAGCGGGTCGATGATTCGCAAATCTTCTTCGATCTTGCGGGTGACGGATTTCGGCGTGATGTGGTGCTCGGCGTTGAATTCCTCTTGCAAGGTGCGGCGGCGGTTTGTTTCGTCGATGGCTTTTTGCAGGCTTTCGGTCATGTTGTCTGCGAACAAAAGCACGGTGCCGTTCACGTTGCGGCTGGCGCGGCCCATCGTCTGGATAAGGCTCCTGTAGTTGCGTAAAAAGCCTTCCTTGTCGGCGTCGAGAATCGCGACCATGCTCACTTCGGGGAGGTCGAGACCTTCGCGCAAGAGGTTGATGCCCACGAGTACGTCGAATTCGCCACTGCGAAGCCCGCGGATAAGTTCGTGGCGTTCCAGCGTCTTGATGTCCGAATGGAGGTATTTGGCGCGGATGCCCGCTTCGATGAAAAATTCCGTGAGGTCTTGCGCCATCTTCTTGGTGAGCGTCGTGACGAGCACGCGGTCGCCGTTTTTCACGACTTCTTCGATGCGGTACAGGAGCACATCCATTTGCCCTTGAATCGGAAACAGTTCAATCTTCGGGTCCAAAAGTCCAGTCGGGCGGTTAATCTGTTCGGTCACGACACCGCTAGTCTTTTTGAGTTCGTAGTCGCCGGGCGTGGCGCTCACAAAGAGCACCTGTTTCGGGTACATGTACTCGAATTCGGCAAAGTTCATCGGGCGGTTATCTAGGGCGCAGGGGAGGCGGAAACCGTATTGCACGAGCGTGGTCTTGCGGGACTTGTCGCCTTCGGCCATGCCGCCCACTTGCGGAATGCTTACGTGCGATTCGTCAATCATCAAAAGCCAGTCATCGCCAAAGTAGTCTATGAGCGTAAAGGGGCGTGTACCCGGGGCGCGGTCTTCGATGATGCGCGAGTAGTTTTCGATGCCGTTGCACATGCCGGTTTCGCGGAGCATTTCCATGTCGTAGCGAGTGCGGCTCGAAAGGCGTGCCGATTCCAGCACTTTACCTTCTTTGTCCAGTTCGGCGAGGCGGTCGGTGAGTTCAAGCTGGATGCGTTGTAACATGCCCGCGCGGTTTTCTTCTTTGGTGACAAAGTGCTTGGCGGGGGCGATGGTAAGTTCTTCGACTTCCTTGATGACTTCACCGGTGACAATGTTGAAACGGTAAAGTCGGTCAACTTCATCGCCGAAAAGTTCGATGCGGAGGCCATCTTCGTCGTAGCTCGGGTGCACTTCGATGACGTCGCCGCGGACGCGGAATGAGCCTCGGTCGAGGCTAAAGTCGTTGCGCGAATACTGGATGTGGACAAGGTCTCGCAGAATCTTGTCGCGGTCGTAGATGTCGCCCTTCTTGATGCGTACCATCAAGTCGAAGTATTCGCTGGGGCTACCCAAACCGTAAATGCAGCTCACGGAAGCGACGATGATGACGTCGCGGCGGGTGAGGAGGTTGGCCGTTGCGCGCAGACGGAGCTTGTCGATTTCGTCATTGATGCTCGCGTCTTTCTCGATGAACGTGTCCGTGTGCGGGATGTAAGCTTCGGGCTGGAAGTAGTCGTAATAGCTGACGAAGTATTCCACCGCGTTGTTCGGGAAGAACGACTTGAATTCTTGGTAAAGCTGGGCGGCCAGCGTCTTGTTGTGCGTGAGGATGAGCGTTGGCTTCCCGACGTTCTTGATGACGTTTGCCATCGTGAACGTTTTGCCTGAACCGGTCACGCCGAGAAGCGTCTGGAACTGTTCACCGTTCTTGAAACCTTCGGTCAATTCTTCAATGGCTTTGGGCTGGTCGCCTGCGGCACCGTAAGGACTCACGAGGTCGAAATCCGCACGCGTGGGCGCCTGGAACTGCTTGAGTTTTCCGGGCAAACTCTTGGAAGGCGGTAGCGGTTTTGCTATCGGTTTTGCATACGGATCAGGAGTAATAGTCTTACGTGCGCGAGCCATGAAGAAGTGGTTAGTGGTTGGTGGTTAGTGATTAGGAAAAATAGTAAAAGGAATGCTTTTTCATTTTATCCTGTTTACTAACCACTGTTTACTGACCACTATTTTTCTACATTTCATTTTATGCTTTGCAATCGTATTCTTGGTACGACTCATCACGGCACTTACAAGAAGGTCGTTGACGTTCCTCTTTTGCGCGAGGAACTCTCGGCTCGTTCTATCCGTTGCATTGCACGCGATGGAGTCGAAATAGAAATCGACGTCTACGAAGACTTGCAGGAAGGCGATATTGTTGCTGAGACGGACTTTAACGTGTATGCGATAAAGATTTACGTGCCCAAGAAAAAGCCGGAGCAGGAACAAAGGCCGAAGTTTAAAAGCTATTTGTAATTGCGAGCTGCACTCGCCTTTAACGTCATTGCGCAAGCGCATGACAGAAACGCTTCGGATATAGAGACATGCAAGCATGTTTCTGCATCACTCGGCTCTTACGTCATTGCGAGGACTGTAAGGACGAAGCAATCTATAAGAATTTTTGTATGTTCTTTTCATGCAAGAAAAATCATACACTTACATCCTGTTCAATAAACCGCATGGAACATTATATACAGGTGTGACTTCGAATCTAGTCAAACGTATGCAAGAACATAAATCAATGACTTCTGGATTTACTGCAAGATACAATGTTACGCAATTAGGTTATTTCGAAGAGCATACTTCGGTTGTTGATGCGATTGAAAGAGAGAAAAAGATAAAAGGTGGGTCTAGAAAGAAGAAAATTGCATTGATTGAATCAATGAATCCTCAATGGAAAGACCTTTTTTCTGAACTTGGTGTATAGATTGCTTCGCTTCGCTCGCAATGACGTCTAAGACGAGAGTCGCAGCCATGCTTGCATGGATATGACCGAGTCGATAGTCTTGTGCTTGCACAATGACGTGCAAGTACATCAAGCACGAGGCCACTTGTGGACTCGTATTTGATGTGCGTAGCGCCATGCACGAAGTGCAATGACGTTTATTATTGCGTGCAATGGCGTCTTTCATTATTCCCTAATGCAGAGGCTTTCTTTTACGCTGATTTTTTCTTTGCCGAGTAGGCGGTGGAGTTTGCAGCGGAAAAGTGGGATGGCGGCGATGGTGCCCAATGCGACAATGACGATGGCAATGTAGGCGATTCCCGGTTGGTTGATTTGCGGCCTGAAGAAGAGTCGCAGCATCAGGACAATCCACCAATGGATTGCAAGAATCACAAGTGCATTGCGGGAAATATTGCGGAGGATTCCCTTGAAAATGCGGATGGGGGCAATGTTTGGAATTTTGCTTACGAGTAGGAACATGGCGATGAGGCCGATAATGCCTGTGATGGAGCTTGCGACAAATTGGGGGAGGCTTTTGCCCAAGTCGTTATTCATGATGCTGAAATTCGGACTCGGCGATTCCAAAAAAGCGTATGCGATAAAGCTTGCAATTCCGATGGCAGCAACGATGGCTGTGTTTTTTGCGGCGTGAGCGGCGCTCGCAGAAATGGCGCTGTGGATTTTTTTGATGGGTTCCTTGCAAAGATATCCGCAGCCGAAGAAGAATAAAATCGTGAGGTCGCGTTCAATACCGAACGGTAAGTGCATGTGATTTATGTTCAAAAGCCAACCGCCAAGGAGCCCTTCTATGGACATCACGGCGAAAAAAAGTTTGGGGTGGACTTGCTTTTTCGACATCTCGTGAAGCAGGTAAAAAAGCAAGCTGACGGAATATAAAGTAAATACAAACCACAGTGGCCCTGCGCCAACGGAAGATTTCCCGGCGATAAAGATTTTGGAAAGGTTCCAGTAGATGTATTGCCATGTGTTGTTGATGTCGGGAATGGTATTCATGACCATCATCGTGGGGGATTTCGGGTAGAGCGCGAAGTTGTAAACGACCGGGTCAATGGCGAAAAACAGGAACGAAAGATAAAGATAGGGAACTAACAGGACTCGCGTTTTATGGGTAAAGTAACTCTTAAAATTTGTGAAACGTTTTGTACTGAATAAAAATCCCGAAATAAAGAAAAATGCGGACATGCGGAGTGCGCTTAAATGCCACATTCCAAGGTGCGCGTTGGGGAAATTCTGTTCGATGTGAAAAAGGCAGACGAGCAAAAGAACGAATCCTTTGAATTCGTCAATCCAGCCGATTCGCACGCGGTTTTCACTCATAACAAAGGTCCCTGAGCCTGCCGAAGGGTTAGTACCATCCCTTTTCGTCGCCGATGGTGGTGCTTGGCCCATGTCCCGGGAATACGACGGTTTCTGCCGGGAGTGTGAGGAGCTTTGATTTGATGCCGCTTACGAGGGCGAATTCGTCACCGCCGTAGAGGTCGCTACGTCCGCGGCTGCCTGCAAAAATGATGTCGCCCGGGAAAAGGAGCGGTGGCACATTGTCTTGTCCGTTGACCTTGCCAGGATTCTCGCAGAAGAAGGCGAGTCCGCCGGGGGAGTGGCCTGCAACGTGGATGACCTGCAATTTGATTTCAGCGATTTCGACGATGTCGCCTTCGTTTAGGTAATTGCCCAATGCTGGCGCTAAATCGTTACACGGGAGTCCGAACATTTGGGCTTGTTCGTTCTGCACGCCTAAAAGAAATTCGTCGTCTTTGTGGGCTTCAGCCTTAATGCCGTAAGTGCGTTCTACGAATGCGTTTCCGAGAACGTGATCGAGGTGCAAGTGCGTGTTCAAATTGCGGCAGACTTTGAGATTCTCTGACTTGATGTAATCAGCGAGAGCCGCTTGTTCGCGGGCGTTGCTCACGCTCGGGTCTATCAAAATGGCTTCGCCCTTGCTGTTGCTCAGGATGTAGCAGTTCACTCCGAACGGATTGAATACAAATTGCTTGATATTCATGATAAACCTCTTAGCGTTTCTTTTTGCGCTTGCGTTTTAAACGTTCGCGTTTAACACTTTCCATGGAAACTTCGTGAAGAATGTCGAAGACGCGTTCGCGGGCGTAAGATTTGTTCAGTTTCTTGTACGTTACGTAGTCCAGCAGGCACACGCACAAAAGTAACAATCCGACAAAAATCGAAAGCGAAATAGGCCAAAGATGGACTGTGAATTTGGTTGCAACGAGACCGAATGCGGGTGGCATCAAAATGGAGCCCACGTAAGAACCGGCTAGCTGGATGCTGATGGCTTGGCTGGATAGCGATTCACCGAAACGCGCGGGGGTGGCGTGAATTAGTGATGGATAAACAGGGGCACAACCGAGGCCGAGCAGGCAAATGCAAACGGGCTGCATCCATAGCGGAAGTGGGAGCGAAAGCACAAGGCAACCTGCGGATACGATGAAAATCCCGGCGTAAATCAAGCGATGGTCGGTGAACTTAATCGCAAAAAATCCACTTGCGATGCGGCCAATCATCACGGATGCAAACATGAGCGATACGCAGAGGGCGCCTGTTTCGGGTTTGAATCCGCATGCGGTCAAGTAGGTGCCGCACCAAAGGCTTGTTGAAATTTCCAGTGCAGAATAAAAGAAGAATGTGAAGAACGAAAGCTTCATTCCCGGGACCCGGAGCGCTTCGCGAATGCTGATGTGCGGCGCGTTTACGGGTGATTTTGCTTGGATGGTGACGTTTTCCGATAGTCCTCCGCGGGCTTCCGTTTTTTTCCAAAGCGGGAGTGAAATAAGAATCAGTACGAAAATTGCAGCGAGAGCAGCGGCGACATATTCGTAAGCCCCGCGCCAACCGCCACCGGTCAAAATCGATAACGAAAGGAGCGATGGTCCGAGTGTAGCTCCGATGCCCCAGCTTGCATGTAGCCAGTTCGTGTGCTTGGATTCAAGATAAACTGCGGCGAAGTTGTTCATCGCCACATCGACGGCTCCTGCGCCAATGCCCATGGGGATTGCCCAAAGGCAAAGAACGTTGAACGAGTCCGCAAACCCGTAACCGATGGAGGCGATTGCGGTAAGCGCGATGCTGTAGGCGACGAGTTTTCCGGTGCCAAAAATGCGGAGAACTTTCGGCGTGCAAAGGCTGGAGACAATTGTCCCCAGCGAGGCGATAATGGAAAGTACGCCTGCTGCAGAAACCGGTGTTTTAAGGTCTAGATGCATTAAGGGCCAAGCGGCTCCGAGTATGGTGTCGGGGAGGCCGAGTCCAATAAATGCAACGTATATGACCACCAGCAAAAAAATCATCGAGGGAAATTTATAAAAAAAGATTCCGGCTCGGAGGCCGGAATGATGGAATCAAAAGATGTCGGAACGGAGGTTGGATTGACAAAAACAGAAGTTGCCGGAACGGAGGCCGGCGGCACTTCGGCTGCCTCAGTGACCTGATTTTCAGCCTCGTGCCTCATACCTCAAAGGGCCGTAAGGCCCGACCTCAGACCTCTTACTCCTTTATGCTCCAGGTCGTGCCTTCCTTGCTGTCCTTGATGACCACGTTCATGGCGGCAAGTTCATCGCGGATGCGGTCACTTTCGGCCCAGTTCTTGGCGGCACGTGCTTCCTTGCGGGCGGCGATCAATGCTTCGATCTTGGCGGTATCGATTTCGTCGTTGGCGCCCTTCTTGGCATATTCTTCGCGCGGCTGGTCAAGCTTGAGACCAAAGATTTTGTCGAAGTCCATCACGAGTGCGGCCTTTTCACCGTCGTCGATATCGCTCTTGAGCATCGTGTTCATGATGCCGAGGGCGCGAGGCATGTTGAGGTCGTCACCGATAGCGTCCTTGAATTCGTTCTGGAAAGCCTTGGCAGCTTCGCTTGTGATAGCGGTTGCCTTGCCAATGAGCGGGTCCGTCTTCTTGTGCAAGCTCTTGAAGGCTTCCTTGGCGCCGGTGAGGGCTTCCCAAGTGAAGTTCAGGTAGTTGCGGTAGTGGCTGCCGATGGCGAAGAAGCGGTAGTCGAGCGGATTGAAACCGCGGTCCATGAGGAGCGAAACCGTCAAGAATTCGCCGCTGGACTTGCTCATCTTGCCGAACTTCTGTTCGGTCGTGCCGTCTTCGAGCTTTTCTTCGCTGGCGGTGCGCAGGAATTCGCCGTGCATCCAGAAACGTGCAAACGGAACGCCGTTGGCGCATTCGCTCTGGGCGATTTCGTTGGTGTGGTGCACGCGGATGTGGTCGGTACCGCCGCAGTGGATGTCGAGCGTCGGGCCATTATACTTCATGGCCATGGCGGAGCATTCGATGTGCCAGCCGGGGAAACCAACGCCCCACGGGCTGTCCCATTCCATGGCGCGCTTCTTGTCCTTCGGGCTGAACTTCCACAGGGCAAAGTCGGTGGCG
>NZ_CACZDK010000057.1 GCF_902779965.1 Fibrobacter succinogenes
TATTTGACGCCTACGGCGTCCGCGGCGGCGGCTCGGTAATAAAAATATGCAAGCATATTTTTGCAACGCTCGCCTTGCACGCTTATTAAAACATTGGTTCAATGGCGAAGCCAAGGAGCAATTCAAGATGGATTTCAAGAAATGCAGCGAAGTATACGGCTACAAGTCCATTGCCGAAGTGGAGGAAGAAGAACATGCAGAAAAGCTTCAAAGTATCGCCAAAGCCATGTTTGATGCTGGCAAAATAACTCGTGAAGATGCAACACACTTCTTCGACATACCTAAAGAAAAAAATGATTCTTGGGCACGTTAGAACAATTATCGTTCATAGCCACTGAACTTACTTCAGGGGCTTCTTTTTTTCATAAAACAGCTCTCAATTCATAGCAGTTCGAGCTATTGGCAGCCGCTTTGCTAAAAAATATTTTTAGTAAAGGTTTAACGTTATCGTGAAGTGGTTGCGGGGAAGCTTACACTTCAAGCTGAGGATTATCTATACATTTCCAGACCCAATACACCACTCTAGGGCATTTCGTATGCGGATAGTCTTGCCTTTTACAAGTTCGTCGCGACTTTCTTCAAAACACACCAACGTCAGGCTATCACATCGCAGACTTTCTGATGCGTTTATCAAAGCCGAAGTTTCTCGATTGAATGTTTTGGTCGATTCAATCTCGTATGCAACTTGCACAAGTTCCTTGGCTTTACCTTGCCTGCAAACAACAAAATCAACTTCTTTAGATTGCGATGAGTGCTTGTAGTAGTAAACATCGTCAAACTCCTTTGCGACACGACGCAACAGCTCGATGTAAACCATATTTTCAAGTCGCCAGCCCAGGTTCTCTTGCGAGAGAGCATTTTCGCAATTCGCAACGAACCCCGTATCAATCACATAAGCCTTGTTGTTACGGAGCCGGACTTTGCTCTTGAACGAATGTTTGCTCAACAGCCCAATCAAGAAAGCCTGTTTAAGATAGTCCACGTATTTTATGGCGGTCGTGGTGCTGTTCAGTCCAAAATTCTCAGCCAGGGATTTGTAATTGACCTCTTGGCAAGAATTGTTGATTATGTGATTCGCGATGGTACGGAGAACTTCGGCATGGCGGATTTTGAATCGCCCCGCAATATCCTTTAGTATTATCGAATCGAATAAGCTTTGTATGTAAGCACGTTTGTTGTTAATGTTTTGCAGTTCTGGGAACCCGCCATATTGCAGATATTCAAGAAATGCCGATTTTCGGGCCGCCTCTGCCTTAGTCGTAACATCTTGCAGATTTACCTGATGAAAGGAACAGTACTCCGCAAACGAAAGCGGATAGAGACGAATTTCATTGTAACGTCCGGTCAGATGCGTAGCAAGCTCACTACTCAGCAGCTTTGCGTTGGAGCCTGTAACAAACACGTGCAATCCCTGTCGCAAAAGACGGTTCACAAACAAATGCCAACCATCGACATTTTGAATTTCATCGAGGAGTATGTACTGGATATCCGTACCGTAGAGTTGATAAAGGCAAAGCAGAAGTGTGTTCAAATCTTCTACGGTAAGCGACATCAGACGGTCATCGTCAAGGTTTGCATAGGCATAGTTAATTCCGTGATCCTGCAGCACCTTATGGCAAAGCGTCGATTTTCCGCTGCGGCGAACACCGATGACCACCTGTGCAAGCGAACTATCCAGCTCAAACAGGGCTTCTTCACTACGAGACACCCAGGAATCACGCCTGATTGTGATTTCTTCTTTCTGTTCCGCAATAACCTGTAGTAGCTTTTTTTCGTCCATAAGGCACCTCTTAATGGACTAAAATATATATTTTTATTCACCAAAATGGACTAAAATACAGAAAATAGTTCATTATAATGGACTAAAATACAATTTCAGTACATTTTTGGCAAAATTCGACAATTTTCACAACATTCCAAAACCCCAAAGCTGGCCCGAGGCATTCGAACAGCTGGATAGCACTATTTTATCCTATCTCCGCAGAATTCCTGGCGGCCGCATTTTTCGCAGTGGGCGCCCATCCAAAGCGTGTCGAATTGTTCGATGGCGGGTTCGACGATTTGCGGGTCGTTCGTGAGGATTCCCGCTTCAAAGTTGCGACGGAGGGAACTTTTCATGCCGATGCCTGCGCCTGTCAAGTTTGCAGAGCCGATGTAGGCAGTTTCAAGATCGAAAATCATCATCTTGAAATGCACTCGCGGGCACATGACGCGTTCGAGATCGGTCGCAAGAATCTTATAGCGGTCGAAATCTTCGCGAAAGTTCGGGCCGGGTTCCTTGGCGTGAATGAGCCGCACGCCTACGCCGCGCTTGAGGAGTCCTGCGAGTTGTCCGAGCAGCGGGATTGATTCGCCGTTCTGCTTCACATATACGTCCTTGATGTCGGCGGTGCCAATCCAGAGCGTTTCGCGGACTGTCGCGATACGGGAAATCACTTCGGAATAGTGTTCTTCGTTTTGGATGTACTTGGTGAAGGTCGGCATAACATCAAATATACATTCCGCAAAAGGGTCTCTTGCATGCTCTACAAATTATTTATATATTCATTTTCGTAGAGCATTAATCCCGCTGACAGCGTATTCGATTGACGCCTTTGGCGTCCGTGCCTTCGTCTCGGTCATGGTTTCTAAACAAGCTTAAAACCGCGACGCTCGACTTGGCACTTTCCGGGCGGGTTGTTTAACTCTCTGCTTGACGTCGACCTCCCTTTGCTTGCTTGACAGGCACGCGATTCGAGGCAGCGTACACCCTATGGGGAAACTGGCCCCCTGACGATCAACGTAGAGCACCTTCCATAGCCTTCGAGGCGTGGGAAACAACAATCTGTCATAACAGGTTTGTGAATAGGTGTCTTGCGTTTATTTTGCGTCATCCATTCATAAACTATCAACGAATCACGGGAATTCATTCTATATGGATTTTCCGCCAAACGCCGATTTATTCGGCAAAGGAAACATTATGAATAGGGAACAATACGCAGAAATGCTCCGTACTATCAGCGAAGTACATAAGGCTGGAGACGATATCCACAAGTGCATTACGGAATATCGCGAAAAATATAAATACGTCTATATCTACAACGATTCTATCTTTAAAATGTTGTTTGGAAATCCGAATAACATGAGGATGACGGCAAGTTTTTTGAACGCCATCCTCAAGTTGGATGGGGGCGACTGCATCGATAATCTTACTTTTGTGAACCCGGCGGTTGATGGGGCATTTGTCAAGACAACAACTTCGGATATTGTAGCCGAGAACAAGCGTTTGGAACGCATTGTCCTGGAGGTTCAGCATGTCGAAGACGAAACTTACAGCGACCGCCTAGTGTTTTATACGGCAAAGCACACTATTGCAAGCAAGCCACGTGGCGATAGCTACTGGTTGCGTGACTTGAACCTTATCAGTTTGCAGATGTTCAATGGGTTCCCGAATTCCAAGAATTATCGCCACAGCATCCGTCTCAAGAATCAGGACAACGAGGAATTTTTCAAGAAGCAGACGGTCACGCTTGTTGAAATTCCCAAGTTTCTCAAGGGTGATTATGCTTCGGACGAAAGTCTTTTGGCTCAGTGGCTTAGGGTTATTGACGGGCTCAACAACGAGACTCCGGTTGCCGTGCCAGAAGAATCGATGCTCGC
Organism: Fibrobacter succinogenes; assembly: GCF_902779965.1. Taxonomy (NCBI): domain Bacteria; kingdom Pseudomonadati; phylum Fibrobacterota; class Fibrobacteria; order Fibrobacterales; family Fibrobacteraceae; genus Fibrobacter; species Fibrobacter succinogenes. The sequence goes on from NZ_CACZDK010000057.1 coordinate 3,640, forward strand.
GCTATTGCAGAAAAAGGCGGAATTGAGTATCTTTACTGAAGAGTTTTTAGTAAGTGAGGCTATGGCTATGAGCGATCGCCAATATGAAATGTATGTAGAGAAAAAACATGCCCGCAAAGAAGGACTTGAAGAAGGTCGTGCTGAAGGCCGAGCAGAAGGCCGAGCAGAAGGTCGTGCCGAGGGACGTGCAGAAGGGCTGACCGAAGGCGCCACAGCCAAGGCTCGCGATATGGCGAAGAAAATGCTTCAGAAGAATAAGCCTATTGAAGAAATCATCGAATTTACGGAGCTCTCTGAGGCAGAAGTTCTTTCAATCAAGGCGTCTCTCACCTAAATTATTTCATTAAGAAACATTCAGCAGACGACATTTGTTCGTCTGCTTTTTTTTGCATCGGGGTTTTAGGGGTGTCCCCTAGGCGTGGGAGTGCGTGAAAGACGAAGGGAGATCCCCGCCTTCGCGGGGATGACATTCGGCTGTAACCAGGGGGATTCCTCCCCCACCCATTTTCTTATTAGAAAAACTTTGAGGCATTTCCCAAGTGATTTTCATGCGTTTTTCGGCTAAAACGGCCTTGCTATTGCCAAAATCATGGTCTTGTTATAGCGAAAAGCTATAAGAACAGCAATTTTCTTAAAAATTTTTATAATTCACCCTACTTTCCTATTGGAGTAGTAGGTTTAAGTTTTTAAATTAAACCCGTCAAACGAACGAGGCACCCCGAAAGGGAAAAGCCTGGAGGATTTCGCTATGCGATGTCGAATGTGTAATCTAGCCGAAGGCAAGCAGGCCTAATACCGCAAAAAATTTAACGCTCAAATTTGAGCAAACCGATTAACAATCGCGTCGCCCGACGCCAACAGTAACAAAACGATCGGGCGATTGCGATATCTCGCGCAAAGGCGCACAAGGAATTATAATACTATGACGACTCAGAACAAGCTCCATTTCGAAACTCTTCAGCTCCACGTTGGTCAGGAACAGGCAGACCCGGCAACCGATTCTCGCGCAGTTCCTATATACCAGACCACTTCTTACGTGTTCCACAACGCTCAGCACGCTTCTGACCGTTTCCATCTGAAGGATGCAGGCAACATTTACGGCCGCCTCACCAATACCACGCAGGACGTTTTTGAAAAGCGCATCGCTGCTCTCGAAGGCGGTATCGCAGGCCTCGCAGTCGCTTCTGGCGCAGCTGCTCTTACTTATGCCATCACGGCTCTCGCTCGCAAGGGTGACCATGTGGTTGCACAGCGCTCCATTTACGGCGGCACTTACAACCTTTTGGAACATACGCTTTCCAAGTTCGGCATCGAGACGACTTTCGTTGACATCCACAACTTGAAGGAAGTCGAAGGCGCTATCAAGGACAACACGAAGCTCGTCTTTATCGAAACTCTCGGCAACCCGAACTCCGACATCCCGGATATCGAAGCCATTTCCGAACTCGCTCACAAGAACAAGATTCCGGTCGTGATCGACAACACCTTCGGTACTCCGTACTTGATTCGTCCGCTCGAACATGGTGCTGATATCGTCGTGCATTCTGCAACGAAGTTCATTGGCGGTCACGGTACGACTCTCGGCGGCGTGATTGTTGACGGTGGCAAGTTTGATTGGGCTGCATCTGGCAAGTTCCCGCAGTTCACCGAAACGAACCCGAGCTACGGTGTGCCTTTCACGGCAGCAGCTGGCGCAGCAGCTTACATCGTTTACATCCGCGCTATCCTTCTCCGTGACGAAGGTGCAGCAATTTCCCCGTTCAACGCATTCCTTCTCTTGCAGGGCACTGAAACGCTTTCGCTCCGTCTTGACCGTCATGTGGAAAACACCAAGAAGGTTCTCGAATTCCTCTCGAAGCACCCGAAGGTCGCTAAGGTCAACCACCCGAGCTTTGCAGATCATCCGCAGCACGCTCTCTACCAGAAGTACTTCCCGAACGGTGCCGGTTCCATCTTCACGTTCGATGTGAAGGGCGGCCAGGCAGAAGCCTTCAAGTTCATCGACGGCCTCAAGATTTTCAGCTTGCTCGCTAACGTTGCCGACGTGAAGAGCCTCGTTGTTCATCCTTATACAACGACCCACTCCGAACTCACTCCGGCTGAACTTGCCGAAGCTGGTATCTCTCCTGCAACGATCCGTCTCTCCATCGGTACGGAACACTACGAAGATATCATCAACGACCTCGCACAGGCTCTTGACCAGATTTAACAACAACAGTAGACAGTAGGAAGTAGACGGTAGGAAGTTATAGCAAGATAAACTTCACCGCAAGCAAAAATCTTCCTACTTCCTACTTCTAACTTTTAACTAAATAAAAGGATTCTACCATGTCAAAGATTTACTCTTCTGCTGACCAACTTATCGGTCATACCCCGCTTCTTGAACTTTCCCACATCGAAAAGGAAAACAATCTCGAAGCTAAGATTGTGGCAAAGCTTGAATATTTCAACCCGGCTGGATCTGTCAAGGATCGTATTGCTAAGGCAATGATTGACGATGCCGAAGCTTCAGGCAAGCTTAAGCCGGGTTCAGTGATTATCGAACCGACTTCTGGTAACACCGGTATCGGCCTCGCTTCTGTCGCAGCGGCTCGCGGCTACCGCATCATCATCGTGATGCCGGAAACCATGAGTATCGAACGTCGCCAGCTCATGAAGGCTTACGGTGCAGAACTTGTTCTTACCGAAGGAGCCAAGGGCATGAAGGGTGCAATCGCTCGCGCAACGGAACTCTCTCAGGAAATTCCGAACAGCTTTATCCCGGGCCAGTTCGTGAACCCGGCAAACCCGGCCGCTCACAAGGCTACGACCGGTCCGGAAATCTGGGAAGATACCGATGGTAAGGTTGATATTTTTGTCGCTGGTGTTGGCACTGGTGGAACTGTTACGGGTGTTGGCGAATATCTCAAGTCCAAGAATCCGAACGTAAAGATTGTTGCTGTTGAACCGGAATCTTCGCCGGTGCTCTCCAAGGGCACGGCTGGTCCGCACAAGATCCAGGGTATTGGCGCAGGCTTTATCCCGGATACTTTGAACACCTCTGTCTATGACGAAGTGCTCCCGGTCAAGAACGAAGACGCATTCGCCGCAGGCAAGGCTATCGCCAAGGCAGAAGGCATCCTCGTCGGTATCTCTTCTGGTGCAGCTCTCCACGCCGCCATCGAAATTGCAAAGCGTCCGGAAAACAAGGGCAAGAACATCGTCGCACTCCTCCCGGATAGCGGTGACCGTTACCTCTCCACTCCGCTCTTCGCTGACTAATAAGTAGGCAGTAGGAAGTAGACGGTAGGAAGTGATTAGATAGATTGAAAAATATTCGGTAAGTGCTTCGCGGTTCCATTCGCCTCGCAGTAGAAACCGAAAAAAACATTAAGATGATTCATTATTGAGTGAAAAACGCTAGAAGGTTCCATTCGCCTATCTAGCGTTTTGCGCGTCATGGTAGGCAGATGGCGGGTCATTTCCGCCATGACGTTAAACTTCAACAACCAACAACTAAGAACTAATGACTAACAAACGTGTTGCGGTTGGATTATCGGGCGGTGTGGATTCCGCCCTTTCGGCGTATTTATTGAAGAAGCAAGGCTACGATGTGATCGGCATGACGATGGCCACGTGGGACGGTTCCGTGAACATGCCTGTCGTCGAAGGGCGCGAAGGCTGTTACGGCCCCAGCGAAGACAAGAATATCGAAGAAGCAAAACTTGTCGCAGAACGCCTTGGAATTCCACATTATGTTGTTCCGGTCGCCGAAGAATACAAGCACAGGGTTCTCGATTATTTCCGCGCGGAATACCGTGCTGGGCGAACGCCGAACCCGTGCGTGCGTTGCAATCAGAATATCAAGTTCGGAGCGCTGTTGCATGCAGCACGCAAGATGGGAATCGAGTTCGACTATTTTGCGACAGGGCATTATGCGCGACTCGACTTTATTAATCCGGATGTTCCGTTTTTGTACGAAGCGTTTGACGAGCACAAAGACCAGACCTACTTTCTTTCACGGCTCACGGCGGAGCAGCTTTCGACGGTGATTTTTCCGCTAGGCGGCATGCAGAAAGCCGAAGTGAAAGCGCTTGCCAAGGAAATCGGCTGGGACGATTTCGCTACGAAACGCGAAAGCCAAGACTTTATCGAATGTGGCGATTACTCGGTGCTGTTTGACGAGAGCGACAACGTGCCCGGAGATTTTGTCGATGTGAACGGAAAAGTTCTCGGGAAGCACAAGGGAATTGTGCATTACACGATTGGGCAACGCAAGGGACTCAACATTGGCGGACAAGCGGAACCACTTTACGTCGTGGCAATAGATGCGCACCACAACCAGGTCGTTCTCGGCCCGCGAAGTGCTTTGAGCTGCACGGAAGTTTCCGCCATCGATTTGAACCTGATGGTTTCGGAAACATCGCCGTTATTGAAGGAACCGCTCACAGCACACATTCGCCTCGGACATAAAGGTGCTACGGCAAGAATTACGGAAATCGATACTGCCACCGGCAAGATCCGCGTGCGATTTGACGAACCGCAATTCGCATCGGCTCCAGGACAAGTGCTTGTGCTCTATGCAGACAAAGGCGTAGTCGCAAGCGCAATCATCGGGAAGTAAAAGGGCGGATCAAATTTCCAAAAGTTCTCGCCCGATTTTACGGATTTCTTCACGAATAAGTTTTTCACGTTCCACAGACGGCTTTTTGGAACCGTTCATATACGCAGCCATCAACGACTGCTGTATTCCTAGCCGTCTTGCCACTTCGGACATATTAAGCGATTTAAATTTCGCCGAGCCACGCAACGGATATGCTTGCGGTTCAAAAATGCTATCGTAAGATAAATCTTCGTCTATTTCATCCCAGCGCAAGCCACCAAAAGACAATCTGAAAGCGGCACGTTGTTCCGCACTAGCAGAACGAAGTCGTTCCGAGTCACGGAATCTCAAAAGGGCTGTGCGCCCATCCTTTGCCGTTAGCAAAATTCCGCCCCTCACGAGTTCAGCGCTTTCGATGTCTCTTTTATGCATATTATTTAAGCAATGCCAGCATTTATATCTACTTTGAATTTAGGATATAATTTTATATCCATCAATATAGTGTTACCTTTTTTTGAAGTTTTTGAGACTTCTATATTTTTAACACGCTTTTTTCGGAGATTTGGCCCACTATTTTTTTGTAAAAAATTCGCAAAAAAAATCTTACCCGATTGGGTAAGATTTTTCACTTTGAGATAGTTGGCAAAAAAAAATTTTAAATGGAGTAGTCCTTTTCCATCATGCCGTAGTCGATGAGAATTTGTTCCAAGCGGTCCTGCGTCATCGGAGTCGGGATAGTGAAGAGTTCGTTTTCGTCGATATTCTTGGCAAGTTCGCGATAGACGTTAGCTTGGCTGCAATTCGGTTCGAAGTCAATCACGGTCTTCTTGCGGATTTCGGCCTGCTGCACGATGTTGTTGCGCGGCACGTACTGGATGAGCTGCGTATTGAGTTCCTTGGTGAATGCGCGGAGCAAGTCAAGTTCGTTATCGACGTTACGGCTGTTGCAGATGATACCGCCGAGGCGCACTTCGCCGCGTTCAGCGTATTTTGCAATACCCTTACAAATGTTGTTTGCAGCGTAGAGGGCCATCATTTCGCCAGAAGCCACGATGTAGATTTCCTTGGCCTTGCCTTCACGAATCGGCATGGCGAAGCCACCGCACACAACGTCACCGAGCACATCGTAGAACACGTAATCGAGATCTTCGGTGTAAGCGCCCAGCTGTTCGAGCATGCTGATGGAAGTGATG
>NZ_CACZDK010000058.1 GCF_902779965.1 Fibrobacter succinogenes
AATTTCTTCTGCGCACTGGACGCCCGGATAGGCTTCCTTGAACGGCTTCATGTTGAACTGGTCGGCTGCAATCTTCACGAGTTCCGGATCCGGTTCGCACGGAGTCTTGCCCTGGTAACCGAGGAGCATCTTGCCGTAGCCTTCGGTCATCTTGAACCACGTACCGCGACCGGCAGCCTGGTTCAAGGTGTTCATGTAAGCCTGCTGGAAGTAGAATTGAGAAACCGGCGTCACAGAGGAAGCGAAGCCACCGCGGCGTACGCATTCACTCATGTTTTCGATAACCTTCGGGAAGAGGTGGAAGGTCTTGGTTTCGCGCATCATGAGGGTGTTGGCTGTGAGTGCGCCGCCCGGCATCGGGCTGAAGATAACGTCGGTCGTGATCTGACGTGCTTCAGGCGGGAAGTTGTAGTCCTTGAGGCATTCAACAGCGACGTTGTTGGCTTCCATGAGTTCCGGAATATGATCGTCGACGATGCTGTCTTCACCGAGGGCGAGCTTGTATTCCGTACCCTTGAGGGCGTGGAACATGGAGAAAAGGTCCGGCTGAGCCGTACCGCCAGAAAGCGGCTTGCGGCCGAGGTCGACGCCATCTGCGCCACCTTCGATAGCTGCCTTGTACTGAGCCACACCGGTACCGCAAGTGTCATGGCTGTGGATGCGGAGTTCGACCTTGTCACCAAGGAGCTTGCGAGCGCGCTTGAATGTTTCGTAAACCTTAGTCGGGTTCGTCGTACCGGAAGCGTCCTTGAAGCAGACGGAAGCGAACGGAACACCGGCGTCCAAGATGTTGCGGAGAATGCGTTCGTAGAATTCCGGGTTGTGAGCGGCGTTGAGGTCGCATCCCGGAGGAAGTTCCATCATGGTAACGACGACTTCGTGTTCGAGACCGGCGTCCGTAATGCACTTACCGGAGTAGATGAGGTTGTTGACGTCGTTCAAAGCATCGAAGTTACGAATACGGGTCATGCCGTGCTTCTTGAACATGTCGGCATGGAGCTTGATCATGTCACGCGGCTGCGGAGCGAGAGCCACAACGTTGATACCACGAGCGAGAGTCTGGAGGCGGATCTTCGGGCCGACAACGCGACGGAATTCGTCCATCATGTCGAATGCGTCTTCACCGCAGTTCTGATAGAGAGCCTGGAAACGGGCGCCGCCACCTGCTTCGAAGTGGGTGATACCAGCCTTGACGGCTGCTTCAACTGCAGGCATGAAGTCTTTCATGAACACGCGAGCGCCGAAAATGGACTGGAAGCCATCACGGAACGAGGTGTCTTGGAACAGAATCTTTTTCATAATGTTTTCCTGTGGGATAGGATCCCTGAGTTTTACTGTACAATAAAATACGCGAGCAAAGATAGCAATTAGAACTTAGAACTTAGAACTTAGAACTTAGAAATGAGGGGAAAATTTAGAACTTAGAACTTAGAGCTTAGAACTTAGAGTTTAGTGCCTGGAATTTAGAGGGGTGTGGTTGGTGGCTACGAATTGTGTGTAAACAGAAGTTTTCGAAAGACCTCGGGCGATGTTTATGAAACGCTTTAGTAGGCTTGTTCATCTAAAGATACGCTAATGAAATTTGTATCTTTGGTCCAATCATTATAATACAAACACGTTTAATTGTGTTGGAATACGGAGTCTTTATGAATAAAAAGTGCGTTCTAGCTATGGCAACGACTCTCCTTGCCGCAGAATCGGTTTTTGCTGGCCCGTCTGGTGATAAAACTGTGGTTGCTTGTAGCTTTGATGACATGTTCGGTAATTCGTGTTACTGGCGTTGCCCGGATATGGAGGATACCTATAGAACGGAAAAGAAGGACGATCGATGCGCCAATGTGCTTTTCAGATGCGCTAATTATCCGCGTTCTTTTATGCGCTCGTCTGTTGGTAGCAGTGAAATCTGGATTACACCGGATAAGTACAACCACTATTTTGGTAAGCTTCCTCAGGAATATGATTGTAGTATTTCTGAAGAAGAACGTGCTGCGATGGCCTCTCGCCCGACTCAGCCGGTTCAGCAGCAGTATGCATCGAATAAGTTCCAGAACACATCGACGTATGACGAAGCTAGAAATTTATTGATTGATAACCGCGATGGCGAACGTTATTCTACAGTGAAGATCGGTGGCCGCGTGTGGATGGCCGAAAACTTGAAGTTTCGCTTGCCGGAAAGCTACTGCTACGAAAACAATACCCAAAACTGCGAAACCTACGGTAGACTTTATACATGGAATGCCGCTAAGAAGGCTTGCCCTGATGGATGGAGCTTGCCGATGGGTGACGATCTCAACTATCAGGACTTTAACTTGAACAGCTTTAGAGTGCTTGATGGTGGTTACTATGTCGATGGCGAACGCTATATTGACTTGGGCAATCGTGCGTTCTTCTGGCTTGGCGATGAAAAGGGCGGAGATCGTGCCGACGCCATGAGCTTTAGAGGCCAGAACCTCGAAACTTTTGCTTTCCAAGGGCGTAAAGCTAATGGTTATTCTGTTCGTTGCATCCAGAATTGGGAAGCCGCTTGTAAGGATCGTCTCGGTGGCGTGATGGACAATGCTGGAAAGACTTACAGGACTCTTAAGATTGGTGACCAGACCTGGATGGCCGAAGATGTGATTCTTGACCGCCTGGATGAAATGGAAGCCCGCAACCTTGGACGTGCTTGCCCGCGTGGTTGGCATGTTCCGGAACAGTATGAATACGAACAGCTTTTCTCGAAGGCTTCGGAATTTGAGCTTCGCGCAAACGACAAGCGCTTGAGGAATAACCGCGACACGAAGGAAAATCCGTGCAGCTTGAATTTCGACTTTAAGCGTGGCTACTGGACTTCTTCGAAGAACGGTAATGAAATGACTTATGTGGACTGGAAGTACAATGCTATTCGTGAAAAGGGTTCGCCGTACTTCAAGCATGGGGATGCTTACACGAACAAACTCCGTTGCGTAAAAAATGCACCCTCTTATGCCGTTTCGAAGCCGACGGTTACAACGACGCAGCCTGCTCAATCCTCTGCAGCTCCTTCAAATTCTGCAAACAAGACTGTTTTGGAAAAGTTCCTTTTGCAGGGTGTGACTTTTGGCGTTGGTCAGTCACGCTTTACAAAGGAATCTTCTGAAGGCTTGAGAAGACTTGCAGACCACTTGAGAAATTATCAGGGAAAGAAAATTGAAATTGTCTCTCACACGGACAATCTTGATCGCCCGGAAAGAAGCCGTGTTCTTGCTTTGAAGCGCGCTGAAGAAGTGAAGGGCTACTTGGTGAATGCTGGAATCTCGAGTCAGGATATCACGGCTACGGGTAAGGGGGGTGATGAACCTCTCGTGCCGAATACAACTCCGGATAACCGCATGAAGAACAATCGCATTGAAGTGTTTGTGTACTCCTACGATGCTCCGGCTGCGGCTCCGAGTCCCGCTTCGAAACAAAATAACACGCAAGAGTATGTGCCTACAGCGAAAAAACCGTGCAAGGAACGTGACATGGCTAACGCAAAGCTCGGCGAATGCTATTCCTATACCGAAGGCACTAAGGACCACAGACGTTGCATGGCCGCTTACAAGAACTTGCTGAACCTTGCAAATACAAAGTGCAAATAAAAGAAAAGCTAAGTGAAAAATTATGGATGGGGCGAGCCCCAACCTCTTAGGCTCGATCATATCCATACGAGTATGGATGCGACTCTCGCCTTTTGAGGTTGTCCCTCACTTCGTTCGAGGATGACGGAATCAACGAATGAAAAAAGCGCAGCTCAACGAGCTGCGCTTTTTGTCTAAGTTCTGCCAACTAAGTTCTAAGAGGGCTGAAAGCTCGGTCTATCCTTAGATGAACATCATAGTGTTGAGTTTTGCTCTATATTTCCAAGTGAGTTCGTGCTTTGGACCGAGAACACCGAAGAGCGTGAGCATTGCTTTCTTTGCGGCGCCATCATTCCATTCGGGCGCTTCAACGTACAAGTTTAGGAATGCTTGGAGTGCACTTTCGAAATCTTCGGAGCAGGCAAGTTTGCAGGCCTCGTGATAGACAATGGCTTCTTTGCCTCGAACATCTTTCTTGGCGACTTCGGCATGGAAGTCGAGAAGTTCCAGAAGCGATTTTGCTTCGCGGTACTGGTCATCGCTTTCGACAAACTTGGAGAGGATTTCTTTTGCCTTGGCGGTATCCCCTAGTCCAAGATTTGCTTTTGCCCACAAGAGTTGGAGCTTCTTGTCGTTTGGATTCTTGGAAAGAGCTTCGTCGAGCATGGGGAGCGCCTGGTCGAAGTTCTTTTGTGCGATGGCATCTTCGAGTGCCATTTGGAAGCGGGCTTCGTCGGAAACGTAGAACTTTTCGAGGCGCTTCTTGAGGTCTGCTTCGGGGAGAACGCCTTGGATAACGTCTGCTATTTGTCCTTTATCGACCACGTGAATTTCGGGAACGGATTGCACACGGAACATTTGGATGAGGCGCATGTTTTCGCGATCGTCGCAACTGACAACGCCAAGCGTGAAGTCCATGCTTGTAGAAAGTTGCCCCACCAACTGGGAGTACGGGGCGCAATCCGGATATTCTGCGGAAGAAAAGAGAATGGCGACTGCGCGCGTTTCGGAGGCTTGGATAACCTCTGCTTCAAAATTTTCTGCGGTAATTTGAACTACTTTAGCCATGCTGGTAAATTTAGTTAATAGTTACTAGATACTAGTTACTAGTGATGTGTAAAAACAGGGCGTTGCGGGATGTGCCCGCTTGAAGGGGTGGTGAGCAACAAAGTGCGAGCCAGGGGAAAGCTTTCCCCTAAACACTATTTTCTCTCGTCTTTCGTCTTTCGTCTTTCGTCTATTATCTATATTAATCTACATGTGTAAATGTTCTTTTTGTGGTTCAGATGTTGAGGCGCTCAGAATTGTCAATCTTGATCTGAGGATTTGCCCAAAGTGTTATTCCATCTATTTTCCGTGCAATCAGACGTTCGCTTTTTACGGCGGGCTTTCTGACAAGACGCGTGAATTGTGGCTGGAAGATTTGAAAAAGAAAAACGTACAGGATCCGCCTTGCGAAAATCCGAAGTGCATCGATCATGGAGAACCGCTTGTTAAAGGTAAACTCCCGCACTATGGTTTCGATGGGTATGTGACGACTTGCTGCGAAACGTTCCATATGCCGCCATCGACCGTGAAACAACTTTTGCAGTGGTCGCTGGATATCAAGGCTCAACCGCAGGCGAAAGAAGGGAAACACCACTTCTTCTTTATTCATTGGATTGATGCGCTTGTGTCCAAATTTTTTGGCGAAAAGCCGGTTGAAGAAGATCCGCTAGATTTGATCCAGTACAATAGAACTTTAAGGAAATTTTTTGAGTAAATGAAAAAATCATATACCATTTTAGGAATCATTGCTGTTATTGTTATTGCCGTTTATGTGATGATTCCGAAAGAGAGGTTCGCTGAAAATGTATTCCCGTTAGGGGAGGGGACGAAGGCTTTTGCTTATGACGATAATGCGGATGGAGGGACTTCGGTTGTTCGATTCGCTTCGTCTGATTCTCTAGTTTCGTTCCAATGTGCAATGGGTATGGACGAAAAGAAACCCACCTGGTGTGGGCTTGTTTTTGATTTAGACCCGAAGGGTGAAAAAAAGTACCACAACTGGAAAAATGTCGATACGCTTTATTTGGACATGGATGTTTCGGGAACGGATGAAGTCAATGTTAAGGTCTGGTCGTACGACCCCGATGTGACCGATTTGTCTAATCCAAGTTCGTTTAAAATGCTTTTGAAAGAAGTGCCGGTTAAAGCGGGTAACAATAAGGTTGCTATTCCTTTTGAACAACTTTACATTCCCGATTTTTGGTATGACAATCTCGGTGTAAAGCGTTCGCGCAGCAACCCACATCATGAAAATATTGCCCGTGTGGAAATTTCGGCCGGGTGGAAACAGCCTCGTGGAAAGAATTTTGTTGTAAACGTCAGGGACATTTCTGTGAGTGGGGTCAGTAATAAGGCTTATGGAATATTCCTGTTTATGATTCTTGGCTTAATGGTTGTGGCGATTGGACGTAGCCACCCTGTGAAGGAGTACGATGAAAAATAGGATAGGCAAATGGGTGGGGGTGCTTGTCTTTGCTGCCTTGCTTTTGGCTTGGTGGTATGAATATTCTAAATGCGGGGAGGCCGATATTGAGCTGTTTCCTCGGAAAACGTTTGAAATATTCCCGCTGAACGATAGTGCTGTTGGCGGATTTTCAACAAGTGAAGTCCAAGCGACGGATACGCTTCTCACGGCTTCTGTAAATATCCATTCCGGTAAAGCGTTCACGTATGCCGGCGTTGGCTTTAAATTAAAGTCCTTGGATAAGCGCCTGGAACCTTTCGATTTGGCGAAATTTGATTCTTTGGAAGTTCGTGTGGCGTCGAAGCGCATGAATTCCATGAAACTTCGTGTTTTGACGGAAGATCCGGTTTACACGCGCAAGGGTGATTATGCAACGTATCGCGTTTTGGAAAAGGATATACCGTCGGCTCCATATTTGTTGATGGGTGGCGCGAAGGAACGTTTTGCAGTAAGCAAGTTTGCCGTTAGCGAATTTAGAGTGCCTGAATGGTGGCTTTCGTCGGTGGGTCTTGAAAAAGATGATGGCAAAACGTATTTGAATAGCGCCAAGTTTTTTGAAATTGTAAGTGGAAGTTCTACGCTTCGCGGCATTCCTGACGAAATGGAAATCCGCTATGTTCGCCTTTGGAGCGATAAAACGCAGCAAAAGAAAGAATTGTACATGTATCTAGCTTTCATTTTGTTTGGGCTTGTTTTATTTTTAGTATATGTGTTAAAAACTCGCGGGGGAAAAAATGCAGAGAAATTGGACGCTTGATAGGGTAATGCGCTATGTGCTAATTGCTGTAGCCGTAGCTGTAACTCTTGTCGTGCTGAATTATTTGAGTGGAGTTCTGTTTCCATTTTTTGCAGCGTTCCTGATTGCTTATATCATGGATCCGCTTGTTTGTAAGTTGCAGATAAAATTCAGATACCGTGTGATTGCTGTTGTGCTCGTGCTTTTGGGAACGGCAATTATTATTGGCGGTTGTATGTATTTCTTTGTTCCGAAAGTTGTGCACGAAGTTCAATATTTGGGAACGCTTATTTCGAGAATTTTTACAGATTCCACTTGGAGCGATCGAATCATGACGTTCTTGCCGGCGGATATGTGGGCTTCTGTGAAGACGATGATTTCTTGGAACAGTATTGCTGAGTCGCTGGAATCGCTTGATGTATGGAACGTTATCCAGACGGTTTCGGACCGTATTCTTCCGGGAGCGTGGGATATTCTTTCGAAGACATCTACAATTTTGATGGGCCTTTCGAGTGCTGCAATTGTGTTTATGTACCTTGTCTTCATTATGCTTGATATGCATAAAATAAGGAAGGGTATTCGTCGTTTGATTCCGCGCCGTTACCGCCGCGAAGCTGGTGAATTTGCGAGTGCTACGGACAAATTTATGGGAACGTACTTCCGTGCGCAATCCATGGTTGCTTTTACGGTTGGCGTTTTGTATGCAATTGGTTTTAGCGTGATGGGTCTCCCGATGGGAATTGCTTTTGGGCTGTTCTCTGGAGCGCTCAACATGATCCCGTACATGCAATTGACAACGATTCCCTTGGCCTTACTACTAGCGGTGGTTTACGCTCTAGATAAGGGAATGCCGTTCTGGGAAGTGGCTGTTATTATCCTTGCCATTTATCTTGTCGTGCAGATTATTCAGGACTTTTTTTTGGTTCCGCACATTGTCGGAAAGTCGATGAACCTTCCTCCGGTGGGGATTCTTTTGTCGCTTTCGATTTGGGGTAAACTGCTTGGTTTTTTGGGACTTTTGGTCGCAATCCCCTTCACTTGCTTATGCCTTGTCTATATTGAGAAACTAAGGACTAGGGCCGACCAGTATGTTGAAGAATCGGGCAGACTGGCTCCCAAGGCTTGATTTTATGGGGTTTTAAAAACTTTTTTCATTTTAAATTACTCTTATCTAAGAAAAAAAAAGTATAATATTACCAAACATTTCACAAATCTGACTCAAGGAGTTAAAAAATGAACAAACAAGATCTCATTGAAGCTGTGCTTGCTAACAAGGAAGCTGGCATCGAATCCAAGGCTGCTGCTGCTCGCGCAATCGACGCCGTTCTCGACGGTATCGCTGCTGGCATCAAGAAGGACGGCAACGTTCAGCTCATCGGTTTCGGTACTTTCTCTGTGAAGTCCCGTGCTGCTCGTACTGGCCGCAATCCGCAGACTGGTGCTACCATCAAGATCAAGGCATCCAAGACTGTCGGCTTCAAGGCTGGTGCTGCACTCAAGGAAACCGCTGCTAAGAACAAGCCGGCTAAGAAGTAATCTCTCTGAGCTAGATTTGCTTTTTGCAAAGGGAATGGGTCGCTTTAGAGCGGCCCTTTTTTGATGACAGAAAAAATATGCGGTAAGAGTTTATTATATTGATGAACAATAACTTAGAGGTTTTTATGAAACGAGTTCTTTGGGGATTGTTCCTTGCCTTGTCTGTCAGTGGTTTTGTGGGTTGTGCTGCCCCCGATGATGGGGATGAAGAAAGCTTGCGTGAAAGATGCTATAGAGAACCGCAGCTTCCTGAATGTAGTGAATCTCCTGATATTACTCCAGAAGACACCCCTTCGATGGGTGATGATTTTTAGCATAATCCGTTGAAAGGTCCGCTCATATATTTTATATTTGCGCAAGTTTAAGTCTTTGCGAAATAGGAAAGTAGATGTACGGAATTTCGAAGAATATGAAGTGCGCTTGTGGCGCCCATCATGTTGTGAATACCGCTACTATTTCTATTTCCATTTTTGATTTTGCTGGACCGTTTGGTTCAGCATTTTTTGTGTTTTAATAAATAATTAGTTCAACGGAGATAAACAAAATGAAGATTGAAGGCATCGACAAAGTCCTTATCATCGGTTCTGGCCCGATCGTGATCGGTCAGGCTTGCGAATTCGACTATTCCGGCACCCAGGCTTGCAAGGCCCTGCGCGAACAGGGTTACAAGATCGTGCTCGTGAAC
>NZ_CACZDK010000059.1 GCF_902779965.1 Fibrobacter succinogenes
ATTCGTAATGGCTTAAGCTCTAATCTCACCCGCATAGCGGGTGGTTGTTAAAGCCGATGCTACGCATCGGCTTCTTACCTAAAGGACTTAACAGAAAAAGCCCGCTCAATAGCGGGCCTGACAAGATTATTTGAGTAAAGGTTTAAAGGCGAGCAGGACAAGGCGCAAGGCGACGTAGCGTACCCTCGTACGTGAGGAGCACTGCAACGCCGTAATGCGAAGCCTTTTTAACCTTTAATCGCGTCGCCCATGCTGAACATCGGCATATACATTGCAATCAAAAGGCCACCGACAGCGCCGCCCAAGAACACGATGATAATCGGTTCAATCATGCTAACGACGGCATCCACAGCAGCGTCCACTTCTTCATCGTAGAAGTCCGCAAGTTTCAAAAGCATACCGCCGAGGTTACCGGTCTTTTCACCGACGCCTGTCATTTGGATCACCATGGGCGGGAAAATGCCCACTTCTTCCATCGGTTCTGCAATAGATTTACCACCCGCAATACCAATCGATATTTTATAAATAGCCTTTTCAACGACTTTATTACCTGCGGTTGTCGCAACGACCTTCAATGCATCCATCACAGACACACCGGCATTCAAAAGCGTTCCTAGCGTTCTCGAAAAGCCTGCCGTTGCGGACTTAATCTGCAAATCGCCTAGCTTGGGTAGTTTTAACGTAAACTTATCCATCGCAAATTGCGCCGCCGGTATTCGCATTATCATTTTATACGCAAAAATGACAAGAACAAGCCCGATAAACATGAACGCACCGTTATTTCGCACAAAGTCAGACATATCCATCACAACTTGCGTCGGAGCCGGGAGTTCTGCATCAAGAGCAGCGAACTGTTCAGCGAACGTCGGCACCACGAACGTCATAAGTGCAATCACCACGACAATACCCACAATAATAACCATGATCGGGTAAGTCAAGGCTTTTTTCACTTTGCGTTTGAGGCGCTGGTTGTTTTCGAGCGTTTCAGCCAAACGAGCAAGAATTCCTTCAAGGATACCACCCGCTTCACCTGCAGCCACCATGTTGCAATACAGGGAGTCAAAAACTTTCGGGTGTTGCGCCAAGGCATCTGCCAAAGAAGAACCACCGTTAATCGATTGCGTTAGTTTGTGTACAACACTTTTAAGTTCAGGGTTTTCGCACTGCGCTTCAAGGATGTTCAAGCACTGAAGCATCGGAAGACCAGCCGAGCACATAGACGAGAACATACGCGTAAAACGAGTGATATCTTCGGTCTTGATGCCAGAACCAATCTTAATCTTGATTTCGGTCGGTTTTTTCTTGAGGCTCGTGATCACCAAACGGCGACGGAGCAAGAGGGCTTCGGCTTCAGCCTTGTCTTTCGCTTCGAGCGATCCTTCAAAGCTATTACCTTGCGCGTTTTGCGCCTTGTATAGGAATTCTGCCATCGATTACACCCCTTCTTTTACGAACAATTGTTCCAACTGGTCCGGACTCGACGAACGAGCAAGTGCATCGAAACGGTCAACCTTGTGATTCTTGACAAGTTCGCACAAGCACATGTTCATCGTGTTCATGCCGAACTTCTGACCAATTTCAATCATGGATTCAATCTGGTGAACCTTGTCATCGCGGATCAAAGCGCGAATACCTGGAGTCACGTTCATCACTTCGTACGCCATCACACGGCCACCGCCAATCTTTGGGATAAGCGTTTGGCAAATAACGCCTTGCAACACGAACGAAAGCTGAGTACGCACGGTCTGCTGTTCGCCCTTCGGGAACGCGTCCACCACACGGTTAATAGTCTGTACGCAAGAGTTCGTATGCAATGTTGCAAACGTCAAGTGACCCGTTTCTGCAATAGTCAATGCAGAGCGGATAGTTTCGAGGTCACGCATTTCGCCGATAAGCACCACGTCCGGGTCCTGACGGAGAGCCATCTTAAGTGCTTGGGCAAAGCTGTGCGTATCGCTACCGACTTCGCGCTGGTTAATCATGCATCCCTGGTGCTTGTGCAAAAATTCAATCGGGTCTTCGACCGTCAAAATGTGGTCGTGACGTTCCTTATTGATTTTGTCAATCATGGCCGCCAAGGTTGTCGACTTACCGGAACCGGTAGCACCAGTCACAAGGACCAGCCCAGAGGGTCGGGTTGTAAATTCGGCCATGATCTTTGGAAGACCAAGGTCCTTGAACGTCTTAATATCAAGCGGAATAATACGGAGGGCAAGCGCTACGCAGCCTCGCTGCAAGTAGGCGTTCGCACGGAAACGCGCAAGATTTGCAATGCCGAATGAAAAGTCGCATTCCTTTTGCTGTTCAAAAGTCTTTTTCTGGGCTTCATTCATCAAGCTGTAAGTCATACGCATGGTTTCGTCTGGTTTGAGCTTATTCTCCCCAATGGGAGTAAGCTTACCGGAAAGACGAATAAGGGGGGGAGCACCGGCTGTAATATGCAAGTCGGAAGCACCTCGTTTGACCATTTCTGCTAAAAGATCCTGAATGTTATATGCCATACTCTAGAATATAATTTAAAAACCTCGAAAATTTCATAAATTCTTTACACAATGCGTTCATCCACTTATAAAATACTCGCATGGGTAGGGGCAATCTTATTCTTCGCGTTCGCTTTTTATGCGATGGAATCTCGTTCGCGCCCTAAACTAGTCTTTCCGGAGACAGTTGTGAATTTTGCTGCCGAAAATGTGATGGGCGGCACATCAAGCTATGCAAACGAAAAAGGGACGGCAACGCTTATTGTGCTCACGGCATCTTGGTGCCCTGCATGCCGCGCAGAATTGCCCGTGCTCAAGCAATTCCATAAAGAATTCGGACCAAAGGGCCTCAAAATTGTAATGATTGACGAGGACGATTCCAAGAAGGTCGCCCGCAAATACAAGAAGAGTATGGATATCCCATGGACGATGCTCCACTGGAACTACGATGCGATTAAGGCGCTCGGCAATCCGGGCGTGATTCCCGTGAGCTTTGTCGTGGACAAGGACGACAAGATCCAGCACGTCGATATCGGTTCGTTAAACGAACTGAGAGTGAGACAGGAACTCAAGAGACTGCTGGGGAAGTGATTTAGACGATAGATCGCTTCGCTGATAGACGAAAGACGAGAGAGAAATAATGGCACTTCGTGCGTCATTATAGGGCAGCTTAGCAGCGATTTCATCCCTTTCGTCTCTAATCTATAGGACCAAAGGTCCGTTCTTTCATCTATTCACGCTATCGGGCTTGGGAATAGAATCACGTCGGCGATTTCTTCTTTCCCGAGAGCGAGCATGAACAGGCGGTCCAGCCCGAGAGCTACGCCAGAACAAGCAGGCATTCCCGATTCAAGAGCAGCAAGGAAACGTTCGTCCAGTGGAGGAAGAGGCTTGTTCATTGCACGGCGAATGTCCAAGTCCGCATTGAAGCGGCGGCGCTGTTCCACGGCATCCGTGAGCTCCGTATAGCCGTTGCACAGTTCCACCTGATTCACGAAAAGTTCGAAGCGGCGAGCCCACACACGATCGTCAGCGTCGGTGTAGGTCTGCGCAAGCGCAGCCTGCGATGGCGGATAGTCAAGAATGAACTCGGGACCGTTACTCGCCAGCGCGGGCTCGACCAAGAATACCATCATGTAGTCCCACCACTCTTCGCGAGAGAGCGTTTCACTCTTTTCGGGCACAGGAATCTCGCGGGTGCGGCAGGCGTCTGCAAAGTCCGAAAGCTTTTCGCAGAACGGATCGATACCGGCGTAGTTCTTAAACGCATCAATCCAGCGGGTGCGGCGTGCGTTTAGTTTAGTCCCAATAATTTCGCTCACGAGGTCTTCGACTTCGTCCATGAGCTTTTCTTGCGGCATGCCCACGCGGTACCATTCCACCATCGAAAATTCGTTATTGTGGTGGCCGCCAAACTCGTCCTTGCGGAACGATTTGGTAATCTGGAAAATGTCCCCGAAGTTCGCGGCAAGCAAACGCTTCATGTGGAATTCCGGGCTCGTCATCATGAAGCGCTTTGGATCTTCGATTTCAAAGTAATCGAGTTGCGGGTCCGTTCCGCCATAGGCAGAAAGCACTGGCGTCTCGACTTCAAGCGCATTACGACGAACAAAGAAATCACGAACCTTAGTCATCAACGCTTGGCGCTTGATCCAAGTTTCTCGCGAACAGGTGGGCGCAAATGCGCCCGACTTCAAATTTTCCATTTATTCAGCTCCGGCTACACAACGGACCGCAAGATAGAAACTCGGGTCCACCGTGATAGAGCCGACATCCTTGTCAGATGCAAACATGGTGCGGGCTTTGCCACGACCATCCGTATCGACATCCGCAGTCCAGAAGTAAGCGCCATCGCCCATCGTCGTGCAGACGCCACTCTTGTTGGCGTAGCCTCCGAACATGGCAGTAAATGCATAATCGTCGCTGCCATTGCTCTTGAGCTTGAGAGCGGCTTCGCGAGAACCGCCGGCATAGTCTTCAAGCTTTTTCCAGTCTGCATCCGTAGCGAGATGATAGCCTTCTGGGCAAGCGGTCTTGGCAGCTTCCTGCGTGTAGAGGCGGCCAAAAGTCTTGCAATTTCCATCATCGCGGTCATAGCACATAGAACCGTCCTTGGCATCGTAATTCAAGTTTTCTACGAACCAATTAACGCCGCCAATTTCCTTGACCTTATAAACTTGTTTGTCACGTTTGTCAACAAAGTTTTTGAAAACAGGGCAACGAGTGCTGAAACCTTCGGCAGAAAGAATCGGGTCCACCTTGCCTTTCCATGCCGTACAGAAGCGGAACAGCTGACCGCCCGGAAGCGACGATTTTGCAGCCTTGTGCTTTGCAGCCCAAGTCTTCACGTAATTCACGCCCGTCACTGCGGTATCAGGAATCGAAAGGACTTTGGCGTACTTGCTCGTGTAAGCGGCATATGTACCGGCAGCAGACATTGGAGCCTTCCAGAAGCCTTCCGTAAACCCTGTGCGAAGAGCGGCAAAAACAGGAGACGGTTTATAGACTCGAATCGTCTTGTCCACCATCTGCTCTGGATTCTTTTTGCAATCGACATCATGATTGATCGCCATCAAAGAATTTGCATCCACCTTGCATTGGGCGAGACACTTTGTTCGCGCCGCACCTTTCTTGGGACACGGTTTCCAGACCGTCGTATCGACCTTCACGAGGGACTGTTTTCCAAATGCCTTCGTCTTTGTTGCAGCCTTAGCCACTTCGTCAAGCGTCTTGAGAGCCTTGCCACTCCCCTTTTCGGCATCGCTAAACAAATACTTGATTACACCCGTGCAGGCATTGGCCGCATTTGCCATCCCGCAAACCTTTGTTCCAAATCCATACGCAAATTGCGATGGGCAAGCAGCAAAAGCTTCATCCGGCATCTGCTTGAAAACCTTCGCGTAAATATTGGACGCATTCTTTGCAGACATTTTGCCGCAATAAATTTCTTCCATTTCGCCGGAATCAACAATTTTACGAACCTTTTTCCAGTTGTTCGAATCGACAGCGTTGCGGAGAGCCTCCTGCGCAAACGCCCCCTGAGCCAAAAATGCGGAAACCAACCCCGCCACAAAAAATTTCTTCATTTTTTCCTCTTTTAAAACTTTACAATAGTCTAAATATATTACGAATTATAACCAATACTTAACGCAGATGCAAAAAAATTGTTGCACACTAATAATATTTTACTATTAGAAGCCACCTATCATATAGGTTTTCTATCTTTGGCATCATGTTTAATGCAGAACTCACACGCAATGAATTCCCGATGCTAGTCGCTGGCGACAAGGAGCAAAAGCCCCTCGCCTTTTTGGACAGCACCGCCACCACACAAAAACCCGCCTGCGTCATCGACGCCATGGACGATTTTTACCGCGAGCACTACAGCTCCGTAAAACGCGGCGTTTATCGCCTGAGCGCCCGCACCACGGAAGCATTCGAAAAGACCCGCAAAGACGTTGCGAAGTTCATCAACGCAAAAACCGAAGACGAAATCGTGTTCACCCGCGGCACCACCGAGAGTATCAATCTCGTGGCCTGGAGCTACGGACGCAAATTCTTTAACGAAGGCGATGAAGTTTTAATCAGCGCTTTGGAACATCACGCCAACATCGTGAGCTGGCAACTCGTTGCCGAAATGAAGGGCGCCAAAATCAAGGTCATCCCCGTCAAAGACGATGGCGACTTGGATTTAGCAGCACTCCCCAACTTGCTCACGCCCCGCACCAAGATGGTCGCAGTCGCCCATGTAAGCAATTCCGTCGGAACGGTCAACCCCATTGCAGAAATCATTGCAACCGTCCGCAAGCTCGCCCCGCAAGCCAAAATTTTGATTGACGCCGCCCAGAGTTCTAGCCACATCAAGATTGACGTGCAAAAGCTGGACTGCGATTTTCTCGCCTTCAGCGGCCACAAGATGTACGGTCCGACGGGAATCGGCGTTCTTTACGGCAAGTACGAAGTACTCGACAGCATGCCGCCCTGGCACGGCGGCGGCGAAATGATCAAGAATGTGACTTTCGAAAAGACGACCTACGCCGATGTCCCCGCACGCTTTGAAGCAGGCACGCCCGCCATTGCCGAAGTCATCGGTCTCGGAAAGGCTGTAGAATGGCTGAACGAAAAAGGCCTTGAAAACATCCGTGAGCACGAAGCACAAATTACGCAGTACGCCTTGAAGCAGCTCGCCGAAATCCCGCAAGTGAAAGTTCTTGGCAATCCGAAGGAACGCGGTGCGCTCATCAGCATCACGTTGGACGGAATCGCCGTCGGCGACGCCGCCATGATTCTCGACGAAGAAAACGTCGCCGTACGCAGCGGGCATCACTGCGCGCAGCCGGTAATGGACCGCTTTGGCGTAGACGCCACGCTCCGCTTGAGCTTTGGCGCTTACACGCTCGAACGCGACATCGACCGTTTTGTTGCGGGCATCAAGCGCGTGATTAGGTTGTTCGCTTAGACAATCACACCATTAGAAAAACCTCCCCAATGAACTCAAAGGGGAGGCATTTTTTATTTAAACCGTAACTAGAAACTAGTCTTTAATGCAGCGAACTGCAAAAGCGCTTCTCATATCTGCAGAAAGGACATCCGTCCTAAAGACAGCAGTCAAAACCAGCACATACGCGTTTGTTTCATCCACCATCGAAGAAGACCACAAGTCTCCGTACTCGCCTAACAAATCGTAAACTCCTTCAGCAGTTCTGCGTCCCGAGGGAAGTGCAGAAAAATCGTAATCGTCCGTGCCGTTACCGCTATCTTTCCAACCACTCTTCGCCTTGAGTTTCGGTCCAGACGTATACTTGCCACCCAAAGCTTCAATTAACGTTTCAAATTCTTCTTTAGACGGAAGATGCCAGCCTTGAGGACAAATTCCTTGCACAGGATAAGTCGGAGCACAAGTTGTTGAGCCATAACCACAGCCCTTGCCGTTTGTACTCAAGCCGCCCAAGGTATCCATAATGCCGGCCCATGTATAAAGACGACCATACTTGTCGCAATTCGAGGCAGATTTATCATAACAGAAACTATGATTCACCTGATAATTGAGGTTTTGTGCCATCCAAATTTGATTTTCCACCTTGACAGCACCATATGTTTTCCCATCACGATAGTCTACAAAAGTAGGTTCAAACGCTTCAATAACCTTGCTGCTACTGGATTCGCTCGAAGAGCTATAAGTTTCAACAACAGAAGAGCTAGATACTCGGGAAGTAACTGAGCTTGACGACTTATCGTCATTTTCATCAGCACTATTCACTGATTCGCAGGCCATGAAGAATTGCGAACAAATCGCAATAATTGGAATAAGTTTTTTCATAATTAGACTCCTTTGGTTAATTCGGTCTCAAATTACAAAAAATGATTTTTTAAGACCTTATTATTAACGCAATTTTTTAAATGTTTTATAATTTTATCCTTAACTGCGCCATTTTATACCCAAAATCAGATTTTTCGGGCAAAAAAAAAGGGATTGTTGTTACAAAAATCCTCGCATTCGAAAGAAAAACGAAAGGCTATCGCGAAAACGACATAATCAAATCATTCATGGCAAACCATCGTTTGCAAAATAAAGAATTTTGTCAACGGCTGATTGCAGAACAAACAATCGCCTCGGTCATAGCGATTCGAGCAAGCTCGATCGCTGCGACTCTCGGCTTACAGTTGTTTGCAAAATTTCACAAGTTTTACTTTTCATAAAATTTTGCTTGTATATTGGTTCTCCGAAAATAGATGGAGAACTCATTATGGCAAATAAATTTGCTCACGATCCTTATGTTCGTTCAGTGCTTAAGGATCCTGTTCGCACCGCAGAACTATTGCGGCTTGCTGCACGCAAGAATTCTAACCTCGCGCAATTCCTCGCAACCGTGAATCTTGATACATTGCAAGAAATTCCCGGAGCGTATAGCGACACGATTTCCTTTGGCTACGGGGACTTGGCATTTACCGTAAAAGTAGAATGTGATGAATCCAAGCAAGCTGAACTTCTTGTCGGCATCCTTGAAGAACACAAGAGCTATCCCGACTGCTCAATCATCCCCCAGCTAGTAAAATACTGGTACGAGATTATGGTCAGAAACCAGAAAAATATTCCGACCATCGCCATCGTTCTGTACAATGGGAAGGATCCCTGGAAAATTGAAAAACAGGTCATGTTTCCCAATTATCCTGAATATTATCATAGAATCGGACTTCCGTTTATTTTGGAAGTTGTGGATATCAGCGATATTTTTAGCGAAGATGAGATTTCTAAAATCTCGCCCAAAATCGCACTTGCGCTAGTTGCGTTGAAATATGTCTTTTCTGGAGATAAGCTTAAAAAGTATCTGAAGCCAGCCATCGCAGGACTTAAGGCTCTGCCAAAAGACAAAGCGGAAGACTTTCTCACTCAAACTTTTATATATTTGACGCCTACGGCGTCCGCGGCGGCGGCTCGGTAATAAAAATATGCAAGCATATTTTTGCAACGCTCGCCTTGCACGCTTATT
>NZ_CACZDK010000060.1 GCF_902779965.1 Fibrobacter succinogenes
CGTCTCTCAGGAACGGCGCCAATTATAGAATTTTCAGGAACATTTGCAAGGGGTAAATTCGAAAAAATTTCACTTTTTTTCACTTTTTTCGTTAAAAACAGGATGTATGCCGCCGTGATACAGATTATTCACATTCTGTAAACAAAAATCTTTGGGACGAGCCTGCCGGGAGATGGCGGGTCGGGGCCCGCCATGACGGTTTTATTCCAAACATTGGGCAATTTTTTCCGAAACCGTGGCGCTTCGTTTCAAGGCACTTGGTGTTTTTCTTAAAAAACAGGACGTGTCGTGCACTTTTTAAAGGGAGGTGCCCGCTCGGAGGCGGGCATGACAGGCGCAGAGTTGCTCATAATGGCGACCCCGCAACAAGTGCGGGGTGACAAAATCGGCGACAGCCTCGTTTTGCTTCAAAACTCCTGGCGATTTTCCCAAAACACCACAACGTTTCAAAAAAAACTCCTCGCGGAGTGCGGGGAGTCTCAAATCTATTCGATTACTTTATTTAACATCGCAACCGGCGCTCGGATTTTGCCAGCCGTTTTCTGCGGGAGCTTCGCCCGCCTTCCAGCAATGGAGCGTGTCGAGTACGTCGCCTTCCTTGTATGTGGACCAGTCGGTCACCTTCTTGATGTTGGTTTCCAAGGTGGTGTTGAATCGGGTCATGTAATGGTCAATCAAGTACTGCGGGCATTCCACTTCTTCGATGTAGTAAGTCGGATTGTCTGCAGCCATGTACCAGTCGGCAAACCAGTGGCAACCGCGCAACAAGTTCGGGAGACCCGCGTCGCCAAAGGCCGCGTCGCACATCCCCTTGATACAAGTCTGGTATTCGGCGAGAGTAGCGTCGTAACCGAGCTGGTTCTGGCATTCGGTCAAGAATCCGCCAAAGCCTGCGCCCCAGTTAAAACCGGCACCCTTGTTCACCTGAGTTGAGAGAGCGTCAAAGGCGCCCACGCCACCACCCGGTACCATCAAGTCGAACTGGCCTGCAGGTAAACTGGCGTCACCGCCAGCCACATCCATACCGATGTTAGAGGCCATCACGATCATGTGTTTGCCCTTGAGTGCCTTATGGGTTTCCCTGGGCGGGTTGTTTTCCATTTCGTTTCTAAAGTGACCGTCGTACTGCAAGTGATAGCACTTACCGCACTTGCTATCGGCAGTACCAGCCACGTAACCGTAAGACAGGTTTTCTGTCACCTGGATCGGAGCCATGTCGGTGCAGGTGAACACGCCCTTTTCCTTTTCGTCGCCACAAGCGCTTCGGGTACCTTCGTAACCGAGCCAAGCCTTACTGACATTACCCAAGGTAAAGGTAGGGACTTCCACATCGTGAATGTTGCAATTACGCGCCGTAGCATAATCGGCAAGGTACGCCTCGTTAGAAGAAGTATCTGCACGGGTTTTATCGTTAGAGCTTTCCTTAAGCCAAGAGCAGTGCGGCTTGCAGGCATCCCAGTAACGGGTATTCCAGCCACGCTTTGCCGTAGCGCTAATGTCCTTAGTGTACACCGCCGGAGGCGCACCGTAAGACTCAAGAGTCGGGAACCCACTAGCATCTAATTCAGGGCCTTTGCTACTTGAACTTTCTGTAGCGGACGAAACCGGATTGTCAACAGAACTAGATGACGAATTTGCAGATGAACTCGCCGGCTGGTCGCCCACATTGCTGGAGCTCGTTGCAGAACTAAGCGGACCATCAGCGGAACTCGAAGCCAGATTAGAACTACTGGAGTTCAGCCCAACAGAAGAACTGCTTTGTTCTTCCCAAACAACACTTGATGAAGAAGTCGCAGCAGACGGAGTCAGCAGAGACGAGGGATCATCAGAGCAAGCATTAAACATTGCACAAGCGCCCGCCGCCAATAAAGAACTCAATAAAACCTTTTTCATAACCTTCCTTTTAATACCTCGTCTAAAATTAGATTTAATCCTCTAAATAAGGAACAAAAAAAGGTTTTTAAAAGTGTTTTTGTGAGCAGTCCATAAAAAACTCCAGGAGCGCGGAGCGTTCTCAATTGCTTTCTGGCGTTGCGTGCACATTTTTAAAAAAGAGACGCCCGCTCAGAGGCGGGCATGATAAACAAAAGAGTTCGGTAACAGTCTCGCTCACGAAGGTGCCCGATCAAGGCGGGCATGACAAGTTCAACGACCGTCTCGTTTTTTGCGAAATAGATTCACTCACGGCTGATTGTTCAGCGTTTCCTTAGCAATGCACGAGTGTGCCAAGGTCGCCTTCAATAGCGGCACGTGTGAGGTTGCCCTTTTCCATCTTGAAAACGAAGATAGGCATGTTGTTTTCCATACAAAGTGCAACGGCAGCAGTGTCCATGACCTTGAGACCGCGAGAGATAACTTCTTTGTACGAAATGTCGTCGAAACGAGTTGCCGTCGGATCCTTGACCGGGTCTGCGGTGTAGATGCCATCGACCTTGGTGGCCTTCATGATTACATCGCATTCACTTTCAATGGCGCGGAGAGCGGCGCAGCTGTCGGTCGTGAAGAACGGGTTGCCCGTGCCTGCAGAGAAGATGACCACGGAGCCCGCGGACAAAAGCTTAAGAGCCTTGCGGCGGTCGAAAAATTCGCAAACCGGTTCCATGCGGATTGCAGACATAACGACGGAGTCGATGCCCTGTTTGTCGAGAGCGTCCTGCATGGCAAGGCCGTTCATCACAGTGCCGAGCATGCCCATAGCGTCGCCCTGGGCGCGATTCATGCCGCCTGCAGAAGCAGAGATGCCACGAACGAGGTTACCGCCGCCTATCACGAGAGCGACTTGCACGCCCTGCTTGACAATAGAAGCAATTTCAGACGCCATGTCAGAGAGAATGACGTTGTCGATACCGTGGCCCTTTTCGCCTGCGAGGGCTTCGCCACTGAGCTTGAGGAGAATGCGTTTGAATTTCATAATTTTTTTTGTTGGAAGTAGGAAGTTAGAAGTAGACAGAAAAAAAATGTTCCCTAGTAACGTCCTATGGTTAAAGGTTTATGTTCAAGAGCACCTTCGGCGGTGTCATGCCCGGCATAGACCGGGCATCTCCTTTTCATTCAAAAGAAATGTAATAAAAATAGGCTATGACTAATATTAACAGTCCTTGCTTTTTTCATACGAAACACCTTCTTACCGCAAATTAATGTATTTCTAAAAATGAATTAAAGGAAGGGATGGTTTTATGAGTAACAAGATTTTACCTCTTTGTCTTCTATTTTTGATGTTCCCTACGATGCTTTTTGCCGATATCGTATGGCAAGGGAAAAGGGTCCAAGCATGGCCAGAAGAGGCTAGGCCGACCTTCAACAACCAAAGTGCGGACAAGCCTAGTTTTCTCTTGGCACGAACGCCAGTCACACAAAACAAAAGCCATTACGCCGCCCCCAAGGGTAAAATTTACAGTTTAACGTTGCTCGTGGATTTTTCGGACCAGAAGGCGCCCGTCTCGGTAGCCGACGTTGAAGAATGGCTAAACAAGGAAGGGTTCAACAGAGACGGTTGCAACGGATCCGTGCGCGACTATTACTTGGACGTTTCCAACGGGCAACTCGACCTCACCAACGAAGTCTACGGATGGTACCGCGCCAAGCACCCTAAATCTTGGTACGAAAATTTGCAAGGATACACGGGATCGGACTCACTCATGAAAGAAGTGTTCAATTACTTCGATCCGCTAGTCGATTTTTCACGTTATGATAACGATAAGGATGGAACGACCGAAGCGATTAACATCGTCTACGCCGGTGCCGGACAAACTTGGGGACAAGGGTTGTGGCCCCATTCTGGATGGTCCAACGAAAAACGCGATGGCGTTAGGCTTACGCACCATCAAATGACGGACATGCCGGGCAAGTTTTCCATTTACGTTTTTGTACACGAAAGTGGCCACATGATTTTTGGTTGGCCGGACCTCTACTGGTACGGGGACTACTGCACCATGGGCAACCGCGCACATGACTTAAATCCGGTCGCCATCAACGACTTTTACCGCGCAGACCAGGGCTGGATTCCGTTTGTAGATGTGACCAGCGAAGACGTGAGTCTCGAAACGACAAAACCCGGCGAAGCCTGCTACCGCTACAAGAATCCCGCAAGGCCCGACAAAGAAGGTTTGGTGTGGTCCTATGTACGCAACACGGGCCGCAACAAAGTTCTCGCAGGAAGCGGATTATTAATGCAACACTACGACTTTTCAATTGAAGGCAACTCCGCCTCGAACAAACTTGGTTTAAGAATCGTACACGCAAGTGCCGCAGGCAAGTCCAGCGATGACGTAATAGACCAATGGCCAAGCCCAGGCAGCACCGCGAACACATTCTTCAAAAGCGGAACTTATTCAGAATTCTCGGATGACAAATACCCCGCCATTCGTTGGTATAATGGTTCCAAGACAGGGCTCAAAATCACGGACATCGGGACTCCGAGCGAAACGCTCACGTTCTGCGTCGGCGGGAACTGCACGGCACAAGAATCATCAAGTTCATCGGCCGTACCAAAATCCAGTTCGTCAAATGCGTCAAGTTCGTCGAGCATTCAAAATCCGCCAAGCTCAAGCAGCCAGGTCGAAATCAAGATTCAGAAAATCGCATTCGATGTAGCGCTAAAACTAGACAACAACTATGGTTACGCCTCGCTTGATTTGAAAGGTGATGACGTTGCTAAAATTTTAGGCATAAGCAAAAGCGAAATCGCAAGCAAGGTCAAGTTCTACGGCGTGGAACCCGACGGCACGCTCAACAGCCGCACCACCGGTGAAGGGACCGGACACTGGTTTGACAAAGACGGCAAAATCATTGCATGGGACCCGAACGGCACAAGCATGATTTATTCCAATGTCGATCTTACAACCATGACGACTAAAATCGGACACATGCCGAACAAAGTTGTAGCCGGAAATAATTACACCGTAAAACAGGCTGTAGTTTACGGAAGCAATCAAGTCAGCTTTGAATTCAACGTGACCATTACAGGAACGACAAGAATCGCGGACATCAAGAAAGTCCAGCGCGGCAAACCCGGAAACATGATTTTTAACGTTCTCGGTAAGCCCGTCGGTCAAAGGACAGCGTCTGGCGACCTCCCCGATTTGCCGAA
Organism: Fibrobacter succinogenes; assembly: GCF_902779965.1. Lineage (NCBI taxonomy): Bacteria > Pseudomonadati > Fibrobacterota > Fibrobacteria > Fibrobacterales > Fibrobacteraceae > Fibrobacter > Fibrobacter succinogenes. The sequence continues at coordinate 5,090 of NZ_CACZDK010000060.1, forward strand.
AGGCGCATACGTAGAAATGGTTAAGTAGAACATCGAAAGCGCAGGCACTAAAGCCTGCGTTTTTTCAAAGCAAGCCTCATCAAGATTCTTCGTTAAACACTTGAACATCGTATCGCCAAGAGATTGCTTTGCGACAGCACGGAGTCAGCAGCGAATCGTCTTCTTTCAAGAAATACGCATGACGTTTACAGCACATCGCAGCCAAGTGTGTACAGTACCGAGCTGTATCTCGCGTATGGTGTTTCATATGGAAGCACGAAATCGTAAGCATTCGATCTTCAGCCATCGCATTCCACAACGGCCCACTATAATAATCAGGAAGCGAGCATCCACGAAGCCAAACCGCGAAAGCCCCGTTCGCAAGGGCGACCTCCAAAATCCGCTGCTCCGCTTTAGAGTGGAACGTCCCCACAAGGCACCGATGCGTTTCACCCATCTCTGCCGCCCATTGCACAAGGCGACAATCATCCGCATCAAAATGCCGCGACGCGAACACGCTGATTTTCACTTCGGGACCGCGCCAAAGCCGCATACTCCCATCGTAATTGACACCAACAAGCTTAATACGATTCATGAGAAAGACTCCTTATGCCACACATCAATGAGCATTGATTCTACTTCATCTTGAAATTCTTCATTAAAAACCTCTACGCAACCGAGCGACTTATAAAAAGGAACCGCTTTTTCGAGTGGATGAAGAATTAATAAACGAACCCCTGCTATTGAAGATTCTCGAATCATCTGCAAAAGTTTTTTGAAAGCCACAGAACCAATACCTCGATTTTGCCAATCAAGCCTAACTCCAAAAGCAAGTAGCATAATCGAAGGAAAGTCTTCATTGTATCCCGTATTTCGCAAATTAGCAGGTTTGGCCTCATACGAGCCAAAAGAAAATCCTGAATTAGCTATACTCGCCAAAGCAAGAATATCATCTGGCTTTACATTTTTCACTAGCTTATAAGTTTTTGAAAAATGTTCTTCGGCTTCATTAGGAACCACATTGCAAAAGAACGTATCCAAAGAAACGGGATCATCATCCTTTGTCGGATCAAATGGAGGAAAACAGAAATGCCCCCGAGAAGCAATAACCGAAATATCTTCCTTTGTGCAAGGAAGTAAAGAGAAATCACTAGGTTGAAGCATCAGCTTACTGATCGTCAGGCTTGTCTACAATCGGACGGTCAACCACAGGGACTTTTATTTCGCCCCTAAGGTACTTCAAGACCCTTTCAACCTGCGAAGGTGGCACCACAACGGGCTTACAATTGGGGAATCTTGCCGGTTTGCAACGAATAGCCATAGCCTTATCCTTATTTTGAAGGTGAATATATTAACTCTGGAGCTAACACTAAACAGGTGAAAGCCCGGCAACGCTCTAATAAACCGGCGTGTCTATAATATACCAAAGGGATTTTTGCAAAGCAAGGGGTCGAGCTGCGGACCATTCATTTTGCAAACAACAGTTAGCAAAAAGCCAGGCGTTGCGGCCTTTGGACACTTAGCACTTCAGTGCTTATGTGTACATGGCCACCTTTAGGTGGTCTGGCGTCTGAAGCCCGCACGAGAGGGTGATGGAAGACCCGGCGGGCATGACAAAAATGCAAATATCCTTCCTACTGTCTACTTCCTACTTCCGACTGTTTTAGCCGGGGCTGCAATCAGGGGGACAACTGCTTAAGGCGAGTATCGCGACAGGCCGTTTACGGACTGGCATGATTGAGCCGAACAGTTGGGACTTTAGTCCAACCTTCCCCCACCACCTCCTAAAAAACGTATGAACGTCCGATACACATGCAATTCAAGAAATAATAGATTCCTTCTCTTCGTTCGAGAAAGACAGCAATCGGCAATTCCTTAGCCGCATCGCTTAAATTTATACTACAGAAATATTACTTTTATTTTATTAACTCTTCGTGACTAAATGCGCGACTCATCCCATCAGACTTTCTTGAAATTGTTATCTTATAGCTCGTAAAATTTTGCAGAGTAGCAGGATTTTCAATTAACCGTTAAATTAAAACACTATAGTAATATGAGTCTTAAAATCGTTGTGCTTGCAAAGCAAGTACCTGATACACGAAACGTAGGCCCGGACGCCATGACGCCGCAGGGTACTATCAATCGTGCCGCATTGCCCGCGGTCTTCAACCCTGAAGACCTGAACGCCCTGGAGCAAGCCCTTCGTTTGAAGGACCAGTTCCCTGGTTCCACCATCTCCGTGTTGACCATGGGTCTCCCGAAGTCTGCCGAAGTCGTCCGCGAAGCTCTGTACCGCGGTGCTGACTGCGGTTACGTCGTGACGGACCGCCCGCTCGGTGGTGCTGACACGCTCGCTACAAGCTACACACTCGCCCAGGCTGTGAAGAAGATCGGTGACTATGACATTATCCTCGGTGGCCGCCAGGCTATCGACGGCGATACCGCACAGGTCGGTCCGCAGATTGCAGAAAAGCTCGGACTTACTCAGGTCACTTACGCCGAAGAAATCTTGAAGCTCGACGAACAGGCACGCAAGGTCGTGATCCGCCGCCACATCGACGGTGGTGTCGAAACTGTGGAAGCACCGCTCCCGCTGGTCGTGACCGTGAACGGCAGTGCAGCTCCGTGCCGTCCGCGCAATGCAAAGCGCATCATGAAGTTCAAGAACGCTACTGCAGTTGCCGAACGCAAGCCGGAAGATGCAGACAAGTACGCAGCTCTCATCGCTAAGAAGCCCTACCTCGACATCCCGCAGTGGGGTGCAGCCGACATCGACGCCGACCCGACCCAGATCGGTAAGGCTGGCTCGCCGACGAACGTGAAGGCGGTCAAGAACATCGTGTTCAAGGCCAAGGAAAGCCGCACGCTCTCCGCAAGCGACGCCGACATTGAAGGACTTATCAAGGAACTTTTAGACGGGAAGATTATTGGCTAACCTATGAATAACGTATTTGTATATTGCGAAATTGAGGGAACCACCGTCGTTGACGTTTCCCTTGAACTGCTTTCCAAGGGTCGCAAGTTGGCCAACACTCTCGGCGTTCAGCTTGAGTGCATTTGCGCTGGCAAGGGCCTTGATGGCATTGAAAAACAGGTTTTCCCTTACGGTGTGGACAAGGTTCATGTGTTCGACGCCGAAGGCCTGTTCCCCTACACCACCAACCCGCACGCTTCTCTCGTGGTGAACCTCTTCAAGGAAGAACAGCCGCAGATTTGCTTGCTCGGTGCTACAGTTATCGGCCGTGACCTCGGCCCGCGCATTTCCAGCGCCATGCACAGCGGCCTTACCGCTGACTGTACCGAACTCGAAATCGACAGCTTCGAAATGAGCATCGGTGGCGTGAAGAAGTTCTACGAAAACCAGCTCTGCCAGATCCGTCCGGCATTCGGCGGTAACATCGTCGCAACGATTGTGAACCCGGAACACCGCCCGCAGATGGCTACCGTCCGCGAAGGCGTGATGAAGAAGGAAATCGTGGACCCGAACTACAAGGGCGAAGTCATCAAGCACGACGTGGCCAAGTACGTTCCGGAAACGGAATACGTGGTCAAGGTGCTCGAACGCCATGTGGAAAAGGCCAAGCACAACCTCAAGGGCGCCCCGATCGTGGTCGCCGGTGGTTACGGTATGGGCTCCAAGGAAAACTTCGACATGCTGTTCGAACTTGCCAAGGAACTCCACGCTGAAGTCGGTGCTAGCCGCGCCGCTGTGGACGCAGGTTTCGTCGATCATGACCGCCAGATCGGTCAGACTGGCGTAACGGTCCGCCCGAAGGTCTATATCGCTTTCGGTATTTCCGGCCAGATCCAGCACCTCGCTGGCATGCAGGATTCAGGTATCATCATCTCCGTGAACTCCGACTCCCGAAGATGATCAAGTATTACAAGGCAAACAACAAGTAAGCGCTATGGCAAATTTCTACACAGATCACCCCGAGATTAAATTCAACCTCGAAAGCAGCCCCTTGATGCAGCGCATTGTCGAGCTCAAGGAAAACGGCTTTGCTGACAAGGACAATTTCGACTATGCGCCGGAAGATTTTGCCGACGCTATGGACAACTACAACCGCGTGCTCGAAGTCGCTGGCGACATCACCGCAAACACGGTCTTCCCGAACTCCGAAGACGTGGATGCCGAAGGCCCACACTGCGAAAACGGCCGCGTCCGCTACGCATCCAAGACCTACGAAAACCTTGAAGCCACCCGCAAGGCTGGCCTCAACGGTGTCACGATGCCGCGCCGCTTTGGCGGCCTCAACTTCCCGATTACCGCCTACACGGCCATCAACGAAATGATTGCCTCTGCAGACGCCGGTTTCGAGAACATCTGGTCCCTCCAGGACTGCATTGAAACGCTCTATGAATTCGGCGACGAAGACCAGCGTTCCCGTTTCATCCCGCGCATCTGCGCTGGCGAAACGATGTCCATGGACTTGACCGAACCGGATGCAGGTTCTGACTTGCAGCGCGTGATGCTCAAGGCCACCTACAGCGAAGCTGACAAGTGCTGGTACTTGAACGGCGTGAAGCGCTTCATCACGAACGGCGACTCCGACATCCACTTGGTGCTCGCCCGCTCCGAAGAAGGCACGCACGATGGTCGTGGTCTTTCCATGTTCATTTACGACAAGCGTGACGGTGGCGTTGACGTTCGCCGCATCGAAAACAAGCTCGGCATCCACGGAAGCCCGACTTGCGAACTTGTCTACAAGAACGCCAAGGCTGAACTCTGCGGCCGCCGCAAGTTCGGTCTCATCAAGTACGTGATGGCCCTCTGGGTATCAGCCAGATGGCTTACAACGAAGCTCTCGCCTATGCCAAGGACCGTAAGCAGTTCGGTCAGGCAATCGTGAACTTCCCGGCTGTGTACGAAATGATTTCCAACATCAAGGCTCGCCTCGATGCAGGCCGCGCCCTCTTGTACCAGACAGCTCGTTACGTCGATATCTACAAGTGCCTCGAAGACATCGAACGCACCCGCAAGCTCACCGACGACGAAAAGAAGGAACTCAAGCTTTACCAGAAGCTCGCTTCCGCTTGCACGCCGCTTGCAAAGGGCATGAACTCCGAATACGCAAACCAGAACAGTTACGACTGTATCCAGGTTCACGGCGGTTCGGGCTACATGCTTGAATACGCTTGCCAGCGTCTCTACCGCGATGCTCGTATCACCTCCATTTACGAAGGTACGACGCAGCTCCAGACGGTTGCAGCACTCCCGCACATCACCACCGGCAGCTACGGCCTCATGCTCGAAGAACTCGAAGCCATGGACGTTCGCCCGGAATACGAAAGCCTCAAGGCTCGCGCCAAGGCTATGGACGAAAAGTACAACGAAGCTATTGAATACGTGAAGTCCGTTGAAAACAACGAATTCACCGACCTCTGCAGCCGTCACTTGTACGAACTCGCCGCCAACTGCGTGATGACCCAGTTGCTCCTCCGCGACGCCACCAAGGCACCGGAACTGTTCGACAAGAGCATGAAGGTGTACTTGAACCTCGCCGAAGCTGAAGTCGCAAAACACTACAACTTCGTGAAGAGCTTGAGCGTGGAAGCGATGGAGAGCTACAAGCAGGTGTAGTTAGTAGACAGTAGACGGTAGACAGTAGGAAGTAGAAAGTGATTAGGGAATAATCGCGGCTACGCCGCCTACTAACGCTGTCATTGCACTTCGTGCGTCGGTTATCCAAGCGAGTGCAAGCACTCGCGCTGTATAACCTAGCACGTCATTGCGAGGGACGCAAGTCCCGAAGCAATCCATAAAGTCACAAGCCACCCCTAAGAGGGGTGGCTTGCTTTGCCCCTAGAAGGGGCTGTTACTGCCAGCGCCTTAATGACGCTGGCTTTCTCTTCGTTCAAG
>NZ_CACZDK010000061.1 GCF_902779965.1 Fibrobacter succinogenes
AAGTGTCATGAAGGGGTACATCATATTGCTTAATGGCAATATAACATTTTCAGGCCTTGTTTGGCTAGTATTCATCTTTCCTCCCTCCGCCTACATGCACAAAAAGGCGGGGCTTTGCTTGTTTTACACCGTGCGCGAAAAGCAATTTTCTACACACTTGTGCACTAAATATAAATTACTAGATGGCGGTTGTCAAGAGTTTTTTTTAAATCCGCTCCAATTTCAAATGGTTATCTAAAATATCCAATGTATATTTTGATTCGTCTTCTGAAATCACGAGCATCGATGTAGGCGACGTTTGCACAACCTTTTCCACCCACAAGATGTCTTTTGGTCCACGGCGGAATTCAGACCATTGTTCGCATACAGTGTCATAGCTATAGTCATCAAACGGCTCTTTTAAGCGATATGCAATAATTCCGCAACCATACATTATGCACCATTGATTGTCTTCCGTTATAATAGCGCCTTCGGCATCGCCATAAAAGTCCCCAATACACCTAACAAGCTGCTTTTGCTTTTTCATGTAAAGACGAACCGTTTCATACTTCTTATACACTAGGTAATCATCATTTTCTACAAGGATGTTGTATTCCGGATCATCAATACGCAATTCTTCACGTTCTATGTATTCGCTCATTTCACAGCCTCTTACTCATCTGAACCAAGCGTCACAAATAGAGTTACATTTTTGAACCTAACAATCCAAAGCCCACAAAGGATATAAAACTGATAGGAATGCACACTGTCAAAGCACCCCGTTTCTAGTACAGAAACAGGCTCTTCATCTGCCGCTATATCAAAAATTTTCTTAAAGTTCGAGATTAGGGTCGCACGTTCATCGGACCAAAATTTCGGTTCTATATGTGCAAGAACTTCATCAAAAGACATTCCTGGATGGACAACGCAGTCCTTCGGCAAATCTGTTCCGGTATAGAATTTAGCCAGTTCTTCCATCGGCATGCTATTGTCTGTAGGAAAAACATCCAGGGCATAGCCATCGTAGCGATGAATTTTGCAATAAGTTGTCTCGATCATATAAAAGACGCTAAAGAATTTATTTGCGGCATCGATAACTTTCTTTTCCAAAACGATACCATAGGTATCCTGCACAAAAGCAAGTTCCTCATCCTCGTAATATCTTTCGCAGTAAAGCCTATCCATACAAGACATCCTTTCACGCATAAATATATATTTAAACAACTGTCATAAGATGACAATTGCATATTTTTTTAGGAGTACCCACGTATGACCAATGGTAATTACGTCGAATTTCTCGAACAGCCTATCTTTGATGGGAAAAAACTCCCCGAGATAGAGTGCGAAGTCGAATGGGTTGACGATGAACTGGGATAATTCCTAAAACTTCACTTTCGGCAGGTTCTTGACGATTTTCGCGGTATTGAGGCAAAAAGGTTAGTTCTTTTCGATGGTTTTGATTTCGGCGGGGGTCAGGTCGTAGAGTTTGTAAACGAGTTGGTCGATTTGATGTTCCAAATCGCTGGTGTCTGCTTGCGGATTCACTTTCTTTGCAGCAAGGATTTTATCTACGAGAGTGATGATGGGTTGCTGCTGGTCTTCGCTCATTAATGGAATCGGAAAATTATTAATCATATCCTTCGTAAAGGTGATTCCACCGCAATAACTGCTAGAAGCATACTTAGACTTGATATATAGTATTGGCAATTTAGAATTAAGAATTCCTAAAAGGCATTTTAAGAGATTTATTTTTTTTGAGCATAAAACAATTGTCGATTTGCCTGGAATTATAGTGGCGTTTTCGTCTAGGCAACCATCTAAAAGATTAAGCCCCTTAAATATAATTTTAGGCAAAGAGGCTCTTTGTGTATAGCTTTTCCCTAGAATTTCATTAAATATCTTTTTCGATACAACCGGGAATGAATACTTACCACCATAAGAAATTTCTTTTTCATCCCATTTGTTACGATATTTTTCTATAGTTCCTGTATTGATAAGTTTGTAGTAATCTTTTAAATTGGGCGATTTGTTTATTTCAATCAAATCCCTGACTTTATAGAAATCAGAGGTTGCACAAGCGTTCTCACATTCAACATAATTTTTTATCCAAAATTTTATTGAGTCTATTTTTTTTATTAATTTGATATTGTTAGAAAACAGATAATCAATCAAATAAGGCCTTTCTATTTTTGAAATATTTTCGGAGACAATTGTTTTAACGCTGTTTTTCTCAAAAAACTGCGCAAAATTTGTCTCCTTTGCATCAGACCCAAATAATGTAATTATCGCATCAACAGTGGCATTCTCAAACACCTTGTTTCCCGCTTTGGTAATAAGGAGTAATCGCCTGCACATTTGATTTTTTCTAAACATTTCACCAAATGGTTTAGACAGCCACTTGTCAGGCGTAATAAAACAAACAGTCTTCCCAATATTTAAGGATAATTCAAAAAACGCCATATAGATATCCCAATTTCCAGAAAGATTCAAATATCTTTTTTGCAAAGCCGCTCTTTCCCAATCCAACCCCTGATTCGTCATAGACTCAGAATCAATATACGGCGGATTCCCTATCACAATATCAAACCCGCCTTGTTCAAAAACCTCACTGAACCATGTATGCCACAAGAAGAATTGGTCTGTTGCGGTTACATCCTTGATTGCATCCAGTTTTACTCCAAAACCTTTTTCGCGAAGCAAATCTTGTATTCTTGACTTAAGGGCTTCTCGAATTTGACGTTTCATTTCATGGTCTTCGCAATTAAAGAATTCATCTTTCAAAAGAGAAATGACTTTTTTATTGGCGACTTCTCCTGTATCAAACAAGTCTAAAATTTTCCCAGTAACCTTTTCTTTCTTCGTTGCATTGTAGGTGATATCGCTTAAATCTACGCCTTCGTATTGCTCCAGAAGGCTATTCCCTTGCATAATCTTGAAATCCAGGTTCGGCAATGCATGCGGAGTTTCTTCATCGACAATCAGGCTTAGCCAAAAACGGAGTCTCGCAATATCAACGGCCCCCTTCTCAATATCAACGCCATAGATATTCTGCTGGATAATGTGCTTCTTGATTTCTGCAGCCTTCGCGTGGTCAAAGCCCTCAATCGCAGAACGGCAAAAATAGAGTTCCCGCATCAAGCCCATGGGGAAAGCGCCAGAACCAATGGCAGGGTCGCAAATCTTGACATTTTTCAGTTTTTCGTCAACTTGTTCTGAAATATCTTCATCACCATTCAATACATCTACTTTATGTGTCAGTACGAAATCACGAATCCGTTCCTTCGTTTCTTTTTTCTTCACGCCGTTACACAAGTGCGCAATCAGGCTTTCGCGACACATGTATTGCACAATTTCTTTCGGCGTGTAGAACGCTCCCTTTTCCTTGTTGTCTTCAAGCAGGTTTTCAAAGATGCAGCTCAGCATTTCCGGGTCAACACCCACTTCGGCGTCGTCCGGGTCATTCTCGTCTATGGTGAAGTTATACTGCGTAAAGAATTCTAACAGCCCCTCCATAAATTTTTTTGGAAGCGGGAAATCTGTATTATCCTGAGCATCCTTCTCGAAAAGTCCGCCATTCAGATACGGCACCTTGATGTTCTTGCCAACCATTTCCGAAGACACAAGGTCATTTTCTCGTTTAGTATTCAAGTCATCAAACAACGGTTCCAGAACATCGTCAATAAATGAATCCTTATTCTTTGTATTCTTGAACAGATTCTGCACAAAATCCTTGTCGCCATTTTTCCACGCAGCATCGCTTGCCGGGACGCCCATCCAGCCCTTCTTTTGCAAGAACTGGATAAACACAAGGCGGCCCATCAGCTTTTTCACGTAATCACGAACGGCCTTCTCGGGGTCAGCAAAAACAGAAAACGCGGTCATTATTTTTTTATTTGGGACACCGGTTGTTTTCGTTTCCCATTTACTCCCCGACTTAACTACACGCTTTCCTGTCACGTATTCAACGATATCTTCATATTTTTCCTTATACTCGTTGAAGAATCGCTTGCTGAGAGCCTCTACAGAGAAAGCCCTCGTCACATCTTTAAGAGTCAAACCGCTACTCGCCAGTTCCATAAATTGCCGCACTGCAGTTCTAGAACGATGACCTTCACCTAGCAAATATGTAAAGCGCAGAGCATCTGTCGATTCTTTTTTGTAGGCACCTTCTTCGTTAAACGCCCATGATTCACTCACATACGAAAAACGGAGAACCGATTCGGAATTACGGTAACAGAGCATGAACGCACCCGCAAAGCCAGCACCCCGCCACTGGGAACAGAGCAAATTTCTGATTCCGGCCCTATTCCGTTCAATGTTCACATGTTCTGAGAGATGGACTTCGTATACGGCAATCTTATGGTCGTCCTGTAACGTGACGTCACCCAAATAAACCGCCTCGCTGGCGATTGCCTTTTCGACAGTCAATGTCGTAGGTGCCGCAAAAAACTTGACCTTTGCACCGAAAACACCATGGAGCAATTTCAGCCAACTGGCCCTGTTGTATCTTGCTTCGACTATGTTCTGAATTTCTTGGGCATTCATGGTCATCTCCCTTAACTAAACGATTCCGAAAGAACGATTTCGGGGGCTGATTCGCTTTCTCGTTTAAGACTTTCGTTTGCGATGAAATAGGCGTCATATTTTTTCGCCATTTCAAAAATTTCATTCTGCGCTTGTTCCTGCGACAACTTACCCCGGCCAAGATCCTTATGCATGCGTTCTAGCCTACGCGCCACAAAGGCGATTACGCCGTTTTCAACATTCGCAATCAAATGATGTATACGAACTTTTTCGTCATCATCCCGTGCCTTGGGCAAGAACGTTTTCAAAAGATTCAAGGCTGTCGTGACTTGCGCACCAGCATTCATCTGCGGGGCATTCAAATCGACAGCGGAAACTTCTTCGCATTTTACCGCCGTAAACTTTTCAATAGCCTTCTGCACATGCTCATGGTGGTTTTCGATACGAGCCTTCGACGGTTCCTCTTTTGCCGCCTTGAAATAGTTCATTGCGTCAATAGGAGAAAGCTGCTCTGAAGATGAATCGCTGACCCTATAGAAAATTTTGCGATGGTTCGTCTTCAAGAAAACGAGCGTATCGTTGTCAAGCGTCACACCTTGCACTGTCAAGGCGTTTCTGCCCGTTCGGCTACGCATAGACATTTTGGAGATACGATTGTATTCCTTTCGGTTTTCTTGATAAAGCGTGCGCAGTTCCTCGTAGAACGGCAATTCAAGATTTACTTCTTCCTTCGGCTTAATAGCTGCATCAAACAGTTTATCCAAATCACGGTCAAGGATTTCTTCGGTAGAATAAATCTGATTGTCTTCACCAAAGGTCGTATGGAAGGTCTGTATCTTTGAAAGGGCAATCTTATTCAAATTGATTTCTTTATTGCCTTGCCTAGACGGGTAGAATACGTAGTTGTAGATATTCTTTGACTTGGAACCAACACGGTTTACACGCCCTATTCGTTGCATCAACTTGGTCGAATTCCATGGCGTATCGTAATTCACAATGATGTTTGAACGGTGCAGGTTCACACCTTCGGCCAACACATCCGTCGTAATGATGATGTTAAAGTCGTTCTTTTGCGCCTTGATATAGTTCGCGTCAAAGTTATCACGAATGGTCGTAAATAGCCTTTTTCTGTTGTCGCTGGAGATAACTAGAACATCATCACGACCAATACGGTTTTTCAAGTACTCCACTGTATCAAGGGATTCCGAGAAAACCACCAATTTCTGCTCCGGATTTTTAGAAGCCTTAAAGAGTTCGTGGTCCAGCAAATCCTTGAACTTGGCAAACTTGGAATCATCGGCATCCGTTACGCTATCCCATTTTTTGCAGAGATCGTCCAAGACAATCTGGTCGGCTTCAAGCATTTCCTTGAAACCGGGCTTGAAATCAGCAACGCAGAATTTCGCATTCTTCGGATTGTTTTCTGCTTTTTGGTTTATCTTTTCTTCGATTTCGTCGTTACTTAACCCTTGATCATACATCTTGTTGATATCCAAATCGGGAGCGATAAACACACGATCATTATTGAACATGTCTATCATGTTCTGGTTTGCCTGCCTAAAGTTGGCAACAGAAATCTTGAAAGCATGGAAGCTGCTTTCTAGGCGTTTCACGAGACCGTTTTTACGGATGCCAGCCAAACTGCGGGAAATCACCTCCGCATTGTCATACAGACCATTGGATTTTTCCTCCTTCAAGAAGGCAATTGCCTGATAGCGGGCGTATGTCAACTTGTCCACCAGAATATCCATTGTCTCTTCGAACAAATCTGCCACGCGGTCATTCAGTTCGTATGTATTCTTGACAGGCGGAGCCACCTTCGGGAATCCATTGACATCCTTGCTGTAACGAGGAATCGCTTCAATATCGCTACGAGTTCTGCGAACCGTAATGGGCTTGATAACCCTGTCACGAACTTTTTCCGCCAACCTCTTGAATGCTGGCAGGTCGTAATCCTTTTGCGCTCTAAGTTTTTTGAACTGTACGATGAGTGGAGAGAAAAAGTTTGTCAAGTTGGTGACACCATCGATGGTACAACGTCTGGGATCCTGGAACAAAAGGATTTGGTTGTAAATATCCAAGGGTGAGTTGTTCATCGGGGTCGCCGAGATGAGCATCACCTTTTTACGGTAGCCCGGAATACCGCCTTGATTAATTCGGGGCATCTTGCAAATCTCTTGCAAGAAATTGAACTGGGAAGTTGTGTGAGAGCGGAACTTATGCGCTTCATCAACTATAACCAAGTCATAATCGCCCGCATTCGAATAGTTCACATTGTCTTCATCAAGAATATGGTCAAGGCTTCCGTTATGGACGAATTCGGTCCTTTCAAACAGCCCAAAATCCCTGAATGTCGATTTCCAGTTCTCTTCAACTGCAGGAGGGAAAACGAGAAGAATTTTCGTATTTCCGTAACCATTGTCAATGCAGAACTGCTTTGCAATCATTGCCGCAACGACAGTCTTTCCAAGACCGACGACATCTGCCAAGAAGAATCCATCGTACTTGATAAGTTTCTGATACCCTTCCACAACGGCATCGGTTTGATATTCAAGTTTCAAATAACCCGGAGGGACATCGAATGCATCTTCCTGATTGACTTCCAGTTTGCGGTCGGAGAAATACTCCATAAGCATCTTTATGTAGATTTCATACGGAGCAGCATCGCCTTTAAGGTAGGTGCTCTTGATGGTCGCATCTACATCATCAAACTCTATGGGACACCCTTCGGCCTCTGCCCAAAGGATTTCAAATTCGTCCTTTGCGCCCTGAACATCCTCAAAATCAGTCAGTTTGACATTGAATTCGTATTGCGTTTCATTAGAAATCCCGAGGCCATTTCCGCTCAGGTTACTGGAGCCGGTAATGGCGGCTCCAAGCGTGTATTCATTAAAGTTGTCTGGATAAAGCAAATAGATTTTCGCATGGATTTTCTTGCTCGGGTGCGCGCGGAGTTCCAGTTTTCCACTTGCGATATCTTCTGCCATCTGGCGAATGCCCGCTTCGACTTCCTTTGTATATCGAGCGTGTTCAATATCCTTGCGGAGTTGTTCAAGATAATCTTCCCTGACTTCTTTCTCGGCACCAAAGAAAAGTGTCCCCGCATTGTGCGCTTGAACAATGTACTTGTCAACATCTATACCGATAAGGATGCGAGCCTTGTTGATGGAGTCCAAAAAAGGGCGAAGAGAGAAGTAGCCGCTTGCCCGCAAGAAACCCACAACGGAGTCTAGGTTCTTGATAGCGGGATTGTTTGTGAGAACGCCCTCGAATTCCTTCATCAGGGTGTTGCCGTCGCGGTTGGTAAAGAACCTTTTTGCCATTTAGACTCCATGCGAATGTTCGCTCTCATTCGCACAAAGACTTCGGCCCAAGATGTCGGGAAAACAAAAAAGGCGTGGAGTCGC
>NZ_CACZDK010000062.1 GCF_902779965.1 Fibrobacter succinogenes
CCAAAACTAGCGGCAGGAACGCTCTACAAGGCGTTTTCGCCTAAAGGCTTATAAACAGCCCCAAAAACACCAAAAAACGCGCTACAAGCGCGGTATGGACTATTGCGTTGAAAAACTCATTGAATTATATTATTTGAAAAGAAATAATTTGTTTGCTAAAAAATGGAGACGGATATGACCCAGATATTCTTGAACCCCGAAGACAACATAAGCCTACAAAAAGTTTATACCAAGGTATTCCAGGAGGCGGATGAAATCTATTTAGCGACCGCTTTTTTGACTGAATGGAGCTTTAACGATGTTAAACTGGGAAACTGCAAACAGTTTGTCGCCATTGTCGGAACACATTTTGGATTGACAAAGAAAAAAGCTTGCAGGGATTTAATGAAATGGTTGCCGCCGTCTCTTAGGTCTCACATATACGCATTCCCCTTTGAACAGCAGAGCACTTTTCACCCGAAGGTTCTTGTTTGGAAAAAAGGTGATAAGTATTTCAGTCTCATAGGTTCTTCTAATCTTACAAGTGCTGCGTTTAACAAAAATTATGAGATAAACGTTGAAAATGAAATTGATGCAGAAGATTACAAAAGAATAGTGGAATGGTTCAAGGATAGAAGCGACCAGTCTCAAGTAATGTCTCAAAGCTGGATTGAGTCCTATGTGGAATCGACTTTTGTATATCGTTCTAAGAAGGGTAAGAAAGAACCCGACGAAAAAGTTTTTGATGTAAGAATACCTCACGGCGAAGAAAGTGTTAAGATTCTAAAAGGTCGCCGCAAGCAGATGGAGGTATTCAAAACAAAAAAAACGAAAATTCTGGAAATGATGAAACAAAATTCTTCGGGAGAACTGTCAAATAAAAAGTTCTGGAGAACCTTTCATGGCTTATGGCATTGCCGATTTGATGAACCCGATGAATTTAGATTTCAGGGCAATGGTATTGAAAGAACCTGTGCTAACGCAAACTGGCGCGAAGCCACGACGGCGTTCCTAACCATCTTTGAAAAGCACAGGAATGGTAACATTTTTGAGCTGGACAAGGTTGTTGCCGAACAAATTGACGCGTTGAAAGAAAAGAAAAACCCTGCGCGAAAGGCCTGGCTTTCAGAAATGCTTTGCCAGTTCTTTCCCGATGCATATCCTCTATTAGACGACCCCGTAAAAAATTGGGTTAAGAAGATTGGCTGGGAAATTGACAGGGGTGGAACCGAGGGAAAGAAGTATGTTGATTTGGCGACACGCCTAAGAAGTGTCGTGAAAGAAAACAAACCTTTTGTGAACAATCTTGCAGAACTAGACGCTTTGATGTGGCTTAACGAAAATCCTGGCAAAGATTTTTTCAGTTGACGCCTATCGCATCAGCTCCCTATACAGGGTGACGCTGGCTCTCCACCAGGTCTGCCAACAGAAAAAAATGTCGTTAAAGCCATTTTCCTTTATGTGCTTGTAGTTCCTGACGAAAAAGAACGCCGCGAACACGACGCAGAGCTTAATGAATAGAAGGATGCGGAGCACCCAGACCATAAGCCAAATTTTGTAATCGTTCATAATTGGACGTAAGCTAGTAAAAAGTTGGCTCCTAGCGTGCAAACAGTTGTTGCTTAATGAACGATATAAACCTAATCAAGTTAGGTTTAACAAGCGTTTTTTTACAAAAAAAGTTCTCTTTGACACTTTATGACTTGAAATTGAATATAAATTGAAAAAAATCAAAGAAAATTCAAAAAAACTTTGATTGTAGTGTAATGGAAAATACTATTATGGTGTTCAAAAAAGGAATGGGTCGTAATGTTCAAAACGCTCGTCGATAATTCATCTTCTTCGCTTTCCATGGTTGAGACGCTAAAACAGTGTTTGATGGAGCCTGGTCTGCAAGAGGTGGATATTGCCACGGGTTATTGGGACATTCCTGGACTGGCCTTAATTCAGGCTGAATTGGATGCGTTCTTACAACAGCCGGACACGCGGTTCAATTTGCTCATCGGGAAGGACCCTTATGTTTATGCGAACCAACTCAAGGAACCTAAATATAAGGACGCTACCTTCCCAGATGATTTTATTAGAACGGACATTGAAAGCCTGGAGCTGAAAGACGAATTTCAGAATGCCGTAAAACTCCTGTTGAAGTATTGCGATAACAGCGAAAATTCTAAAATCCAAATTCGCATCTTTCGTAAAAACGAAAAAGACGAAACACAGTTTCTTCATTCTAAATGCTACATATTCAAGTATAAGGACCATTCCTATGGCCTTATCGGCAGTAGCAATTTTACGGCCAAGGGCTTGCAAGGAAATGCCGAACTCAACCACTTCGACAATGATTCTTCCTTTGTCCTCGCTGAACCCAAAGAAGGTGCCCCTGCAAAGGGCCATCGTTTTTGGTTTTATGAAAAATGGGAACTGTCCGAATGTTGGAATAAGGTATTCCTGGAACAGATTCTAAAAAAAGCCCCGATTGGTGAAAAAGCTCAAAAGGAACTTGAAGAAGAATCAGAACCGACATGGGCTTATACACCGTATGAGCTGTATATCCGCTATCTTCAAAATCAGTTTGGCGACATTGCCGACAGCAGTCAAGATACGACGTTGAAATCCTATCTTCCCAAGGATTACAAAAGTTTTACTTACCAGCTAGACGCAGTAAAGCAGTGCTTCTTTATTATGAAGCAGTACAACGGGTTTATTCTTTCGGACGTTGTGGGACTTGGAAAAACTGTTGTCGGAACATTGATTATTAAAAAGTTTATCGAGGAACACGCTTCCTATGAGGGCCGTTCTGCGAACGTGCTTATCGTAACGCCTCCCGCAATTAAGTCCGGCTGGTTGGACACGATTAGGGACTTCGATGAAGATGCTCCAACGGCAATTACTCCCTATATTGACTTTATCACCACAGGTAGCATTGGAAACCTTTTGACGGGCGAAGATGAAGAAGATAACGATGATGGTGCGTTCACGGAGGCTTTGAAGGATAAGGAATATGGCCTTATCATCATAGATGAAAGTCATAATTTCAGAAACCACAAGACGAAAAAATATCAAGATTTGGATAATCTGATTTCGAGAATTGCTCAACAGCATATTGCTCCTTTTGTTGGGCTGCTTTCTGCTACTCCGCAGAACAACTCTCCGCAGGATATTTACAATCAAATCAAGTTCTTCGAAAGAAATCCGAATAATACGAAGTTGCCGACGATTGAGGGCGGTAAACTAGATTCTTTCTTTAGTAATATGGAAAAAGAGTTCCAGCAGTGTAGGAAGCTGGAGGACAGGCGCGAAGCAAAGATTCGCCTTAAATACCTTTCCAAGCAGATTCGAGAAAAAGTTCTTGACCAGCTCCTGGTCAGAAGAACGCGAACGGATATTAAGAAATACTATTCCAAATACAATGAAGATTTGACTTTCCCTGAATTGAGGGGGCCAAAGAGAATCGACTACATCATGGATTTGGAATTAGCCGATTTGTTCTATAATACCATTCAGGCAATTTTGCCGCCCAATGAGTTGAACCTGTTGGACAATACCAGGCATTTGGGCTATCATCGCTATCAGGCGATTAGGTATTTTAAGGACGAAGAAAACAAGAAGTTCTACGAAAAGAACAACTTGACTGTTGACATGACGACCGAGCAGCTGGCTTCAATGATGAAAAAACTGCTTGTGAAACGTTTGGAAAGCAGCTTGCCTGCTTTCAAGAATACTCTTTGTGCTCTATGGGATGCAACAAAGAACATGATAAAGATGCTTGAACGAAATGTCGTCTTTATCTGCCCTGATATTGATGTAAATCGTGAGTTTTTCGACAAGAATGATGAACCGTTGCCTTTTGATTCTGTCTGTGAAAACATCCGTAGCAGAATTGAAAAGAAGCAAGGCAATAATCGCGAATACAGGGCTGACGATTTCCGAGAGGAATATCTTGAGCGTTTGAGAGAAGATGAACGGATTCTGGACGGCTTATGCAAACGTTGGAATCGTGTTTCCGTTGACCCGAAGCTGGAACAGTTTAAGGAATGTTTAAGAGAAGAATTTTTTGATAAGCGAAAGAACACCTCCCAAAAACTGGTTATCTTTACGGAAGCCGTTGATACGATGAAAGAACTGGAAAAAGTCGTAAAGGCAATTCATCTTCCCAAAAACAGAAGGCTTCGTCCTCTCGCCATTTCTGCCGCCAATCGCGATGCGATGAAGGAAGTGATTAAGCAGAACTTTGACGCGAACTACAAAGGTGAAATGAAAGATGATTACGATGTTATCATCACGACAGAAGTTCTTGCAGAAGGTGTAAACCTACATCGTTCAAACACAATCCTCAATTATGACACACCCTGGAATGCGACAAAATTGATGCAGCGCATTGGCCGTGTGAACCGAATTGGTTCTAAAGAGCCTTTTGTCTATGTTTACAATTTCTATCCCAGCGCAACGGGAAATGAACAGTTGATGCTTATTGAAATCGCTTTTGCTAAGCTGCAAACATTCCACACGATGTTTGGTGAGGATAGCAAAATTTTCAGTGAGGACGAAGAAATCTCCGAGGCGAATTTCACCCAAAACTTTGATGGCGAGGAATCGCCTTATAGCAAGTTTATTTCGGAATTGAAACAGTTCCAGGAAAATAATGCAGAACGCTTCAAGGAACTCATGGAAATGCCGATGGAGAACATGGGCGGACAGTTGCGACAGGATTGTACAAACGGCTGCTTCGCGGTACGTTCGCTCCAGCAGGGAATGTTGAATCTTTTTGCTGATGATAAGGGCAATATCAAAACGGTTTCTCCACTTGAATTTGCTGACTACTTGAAAACAAATTCGTTGAATATTTTCGTTAAGCCTGAAAGTCGTGAACTTTACGAAACAATGAAGGATTCTGCAATCATTGAGTTCAGCAAACACGTCACTCACTCCATTCATGCGAAAGACATTAACGATAAGCAGAAAAATGCCCTGGCTGCTATTGCAAAAATCCGCTTAATGCTTACAGATGATGCCGCGTTCGCTTCCTTGAAGGCTGCTGAAAGAGCAGTAAAGGATAAGAATGTCGATGTGATTAAGGCTGTGCTGAAATGGGAAGAAGATTACGACCGTTCTGGCGCGTCAATGTTCGGCTTGAATAGCGACGTAAACGATTGGGTCAAGACAGCGTTCAAGACCGTTACGGAAAAGGCCAAGTTGAAAAAAGGCGAAGCTTATATCGCGCTTTACGAAATGAACTAGGAATTATACAAGGGACAAAACAATGGACAAGAAACAGGTTAAAACAGTTCTTACGGGTGATTTCTCTGGAATTGATAATTTCATAGAAAACATCATTTATCCTATCTTCGGCGAGGAATGCTTTGAAAAGAAGGATGTGCCGGAACAACTGGTGACAAGTGAATCGAAGGCTGCTGCGGATATAGCCAATGTTTCTTCCATTCTGAATATTGGAACGATAAGCAACATCAAATCAGAAGACATTGAACTGTTCGATGTGACATTAAAAAACGCCTCGGATATTTCTCGTTCCAGAGTTGGAATCCAGCGCCTTATAAGGTCGGCTTTGTCCCAGTATTCCCATGCTTTTATTGTCTTCCACTACAAGGACTGTGAAAACAAAGAATGGCGATTCTCCTACCTCCACAAAGAGGGAACACTAAAGAACACGACTTCCGCCAAAAGATATACCTATGTTTTTGGAAATGAGCACAATCCTCGGACGGCTACGGAGCGTTTTGAAATTCTCGCCAATTCCAAGAAGACGGACGATGATTTGATAAATGCTTTTTCTGTCGAAGCTCTTTCTAAAGAATTTTTTGACAAATACGAGGAACTTTACAACTCCTTCGTTAATTATATGATTATCACTCCGGCAATGCAAAAGAGCTTTAAGACGGTCATTGCCAAATATGATACCGGGGATGATGAAAATGATGTTGAGGAAATTTACAAGACAAAATATAAGCCCCTTCGTGACTATGTAAAGAAAATGATGGGCCGTTTGGTGTTCCTGTATTTCTTGGAACGAAAAGGCTGGCTGAATGGCGACAAAAAGTATTTAACGAAACTTTTTGATGAAACAAGCGAGAAAAAGGATTTCTTGGATAATGTACTTGAACCGTTGTTCTTTGGCGTACTAAACACTCCGCAGAGAATGCGTTCCGAGAAATTCAAGGAAATGGGTTGGAGCACTGCGGCTATTCCTGGTCTTTCCTCGATTCCTTATTTGAACGGTGGTTTGTTCGAACAGGATGAACTTGATAAGAGGGACGCAAAATTCCCGGAAGATTACTTTGAAAAACTGTTTGACTTCTTTAGTGAATACAACTTCACTGTGGATGAAAACGACCCCAATGACGAAGAAATGGGCATTGACCCGGAAATGTTGAGTGTTATTTTTGAAAGCCTTCTTGAAGATAATAAGGGTAAAGGCGCCTTTTATACTCCCAAAGAAGAAGTGCTCTATATGTGCAGCGAGTCCATCATTGCTTACTTGAGCGAAAAGTCTGGGATAAAGGAAAAGATTATTCGGAAATTCATTGAAAATCTTGACGATGAAAACATCCCGGAGGAAATCGAAGAAAACAAACGTCTGCTACTCAAGCTCATTGAAAACGTAAAGATTTGTGACCCTGCAATAGGCAGTGGTGCGTTCCCGATGGGAATGCTGAATCTGTTGCTAAGAATAAGGCTCGCTCTCTATCCTCGAAAGAATAAAGATGCAAATGAAATCGCCCGATTGAAGAAGGATATTATTCAGAATAACATTTATGGTGTAGATATTGAAAAGGGCGCGATTGATATTGCTCGACTTCGTTTTTGGCTTTCCATCGTTGTAAATAGTGATGAACCGGAACCCCTGCCGAACTTTGATTATAAATTTATGCAGGGAAACAGCCTCATTTCAACATTCGATGGCCATTATGTGGAAATGAGCCTTGATAATACTAAAACGGGTAAAGGCGAACGTGTTTCCGCGGGCGTTACTGTGCAGAAAAATTTGAATGAACTTGTGGATTTGCGTCAAGAATTTTACAGCCTGTCTGGAAAGGATAAATACAACAAAGAGATTGAAATCAAGAAATTGACTCTTGATACGTTAAAATCCATTTTCTCCGCAGAACTGGCCTCGTTAAAAGAAAATCCCTATGAACAATTAAGTTTAGGCTTTGCCGGAGGTCTAAATGCAAAGGCGCAAAAAGAGTTTGACGAAATCAAACGACAGCAAAAGGAAATTTCATCCTTAATCAAGAAAATAGATGAACTAGCAACGGCTTTATATTACAGCGGAGCAACGTACGCGGAGAGAGCGAAGACAGATATAAACTTCTTTGACTGGAAATTCTGTTTCAGCGATGTTGTGATGGACCGTGGTGGTTTCGATATTGTAATCGGCAATCCTCCGTACATTCAGTTGCAAAAGGATGGTGGTAAACTCGCCGCCATGTACGAAAAATGTGGCTTTTCTAGTTTTGCAAAGACTGGTGATATTTATTGCCTTTTCTATGAAAAAGCTTTGCAACTGCTAAGTGATGATGGACTCTGCTGCTTTATTACCAGTAATAAGTGGATGCGTGCCGCTTACGGTGAGAAATTACGTGAACTTTTTGCTAATCACACCAATCCTAGAATACTAATTGATTTTGCTGGAGTAAAAGTTTTTGATTCCGCGACTGTTGATACAAACATATTGTTATATCAAAAGACGGAGAATAAACACAAGACTGTTGCTTGTGTGACAAAGAACATGAGTAAAGATGACTTAAAAAAATTGAGCGTTTACGTTCAGCAAAATTCAACCGATATGAATTTTAATAATTCTGACAGTTGGGTTATACTGTCATCTTTGGAACAAACGATTAAACAGAAAAT
>NZ_CACZDK010000063.1 GCF_902779965.1 Fibrobacter succinogenes
GGGCCTCGGTAGATGAGGACGTGCTTCTCGCCGTGCCACTCGCGGACGAACTGCGTACCGGGCAGGAGGGACTCTCGTCCCTTGCGCCGTTCCTCGCGCCTCTCGAGCGAGGCGTTGAGGACGGCGGCGGTGGCATCGGAGATGCGGAGGTTGTAGTGCTCCTCCTGGAGGCGGTAGATCGCCTCCTGCCGGAGGGTCGCGGTGCAGCGCGTCGGGCTGCCCGTGAAGAATCGGGCGTACTTGGTGAGTATCTGGTTCGCGTTCATTTTTTGAATCGCGGCGATCTCGGCAAGCATGGTATGTGGCGGTTGTGTCATCAGAGCTTTTCCTTTACGGTGTGACATTACACCATACTGTTTCTGGAATATCCAGTCGGGTTATCGACTTTCTGCGTAAAGTGGCTTGGGACTTCGGTTCCGTTTGTAGGCTTGTATCTGTTCATGGGGATGTTTATTGCCGCTTGAAAAAATTTCCCCGTAAAATTGAATCCGCTCAAAAAAATTGCGTAGTTGCGACTTACATTTTCGGCCGATTTTTGATATAATTAACACTGCATTTTTGCGATATTAGACCTTCGCAAGAAGACAAAGGAAAAAATGGCAAAAAAACAGAAGAGTAAAGCGGGCAAGGAGAAGCCTACAGGAACGAGCAAAACACAGCCCGTTCGGCGTAAGCGCATCAAAGGGAAGCGCCCCGAAATTCCCGCTCTTGACGAAAAGCCCTGGGCGATTTTTGACAACCTCCCAGACGAGCAAGATTGCCCGTGGACTCATGTGAGTTTGTTTTCAGGCTGTGGCGGCTTTGATCTGGGGTTGCGGGCAGCGGGCTTCAGGACGATCTTTGCAAACGACTTCAATGAATCGGCAGCCGAGACCCACAAGAATAACCTTGGTGAGATCCTCGTTGAGGATATTCGTAAAGTCACCTTCCCTGAACTTCAACGCCCAGATTTACTGACAGCAGGATTTCCATGCCAGCCTTTCTCAAACGCCGGCCTTCGCAAGGGGACCAAGGACGAACGGGGCGACCTTTATCTTTCCGCTTTAAATGCCGTACGACTTCTTAACCCAAGGACTGTAATCTTTGAGAACGTAAGGGGGCTCCTGTCATCGAAACACGAGGGGCGGCGCGTCATTGAAATCATCGTTGAGAACTTGCACGATCTTGGATATTCGGTAAACTTTTCTCTTGTCGATGCGTCAAAGCACAATGTCCCATCGCAGCGTTTACGCGTCTTGATCGTTGGTGTGCATAGAAATGAGAATCTTGGTCGGTTCGCCTTCCCCGAGCCGACGATCCGTCCTGAATTAGCTTTGAAGAATATCATTTTTGACATTCCGAAGGAGGGTGTGACGGGTGTAAATGAGGTCATCACATATTCACCACAAGCGGAAGCACTTGAAAAGCACATACCAGAGGGTGGTAGTTGGCGCGATATCCCAGACAGATTTCTGCCAGAGCGGATGAAGAAAATCAAGAAGAACATAGTAAGATACCATTATCCCAGGTTCTATCAAAGGTGTGACCGCGATGAAATCGCTGGCACCATAACTGCCTCATTCCAACCTGAAAAAGCAGGCGTTTTCCATCCAAGAAAGCACAGAGCGTTATCTGTCCGCGAAGTTGCACGGATTCAGACCTTCCCAGATTGGTTTGAGTTCTTCGGCATGACATCTTCAAAGTACCTTCAGATAGGGAATGCCGTGCCGCCGCGCCTTGCATATGAAATCGGCATCCAACTTGACCGTGTACTTCATGGCGAGGATCTTTTGGCGAATAAAACCTTTATTCGGTTTGAAGATTTTGTCTCGTCAACAAAGGTACTTCATCTTTCTGATCGAGACGTTGTCTGCGAGTAAGGAGGCCTCCATGTACTTGAATCACACACTCGTACTCGAATCTTTCATGCGGCTTCGCACTAATAATCTATCGGGACAAAAAGGGAAAACACCGATGGAGCGGACGTCAAGCCTAATGATTACGCTTGCGCTGGATGCCACGACGAAACGTTTTGGAGTCCAGACTCTGAACGTGGATTTTTCAAAGGCTACCACAAAAACCATGCGTCAAGCGTTCAGCCTTGAGTACGAGAAACTGGTATCGGTTAAGAAAGCCGATAATGGCAGCATACAAAGCGTCTACGAGTTAGGGTTCGTTCATGTTGGGGGTAAAGACCCTGCGCAAAGGATGTCATCAAATTTCCTAACCACTCATGTTGTCGCGGCCACTAAGTCGGAAACAGAATTTGAATACCCACATCGCCCAGCACCATTACTGCACCTTGGAAAAGTTGCTACTGGTCTTCCATATGGGATACAACTCCACCGTGCATGGAAATCCGGAATGATGGAGCACCTCGGTGATGTGTCAAGCACAACTCCATTTACCGACCTTGCCATGTTTTGCCTCCGCTTTGACAATGCAGAGCCAAAAGATTCGCTATCTGACACATTGTCATCAATGCTGCACGAGAAATTCTCGAAGGACATGGCAGACTTTTGGGCTTCAAAGATCAAAGCAGAAAGGCTGTTTGCCAAGCACCTTAAGATCGATGAATTCATGGAAGAAAAACTTGTTGATTCATTGGCAACAATGAACAACGCACAGAATCGTAGAGCCGAACTCATGAAGTACGACAAAGCACAACTTGTCGAAATAATACTTCGCGGCGAAGGATTTAAGTGATAGTTATTTAGGAGGCAGAAAAATGAGCAAAACAGCGTTCATGTGTTCAGACCCGCACATCACCAGCCGTCTCTACAACGGAAGGAGACTTCCCGTCTACGAGTGCAAGGTTGATATCAACATGATAAATGGCTGGGTCGACAACCCTCGAATTGAAGTCGAGAAGAGACGTTTCCAAGCCACTCATGGAATGCGCGAGTTAACTCAAGACGAGGTTTTCGACATAATGAAAAACACCGCCGAATTCAAACTCGCAGATCTCCGCGATGATATCCTGAAGAATGGCTTACGTGAACCGCTGACGCTTTCGTGGTCTGGTCGACTTCTCGATGGCAACCGTCGCTTCTTTGCTTTGAAATACGCACTGGAGTCCATGTCGCCGACAGACCCTAATCGGCAAGATTTGGAAAAAGTCCCGGCCTACGTTCTGCTCGCGGATGCATCCGAAGAAGATGAGCAGAATGTGCTAGTCGAAGAAAATTTCTCGGCATCACTAAAACTTGAATGGCCGGATTACGTGAAAGCCCAAATGGTGGTCAATGCCTATCGCAATGGTGCGGGTCTCGATGAACGCCAGATAGCCAAGAAATTCGGATGGAGTAAACAGAAGGTCATCGAGGCACTTAAGATTGACGAAATCATCCAGAGTTTTATGACCTTCGCAACCGATCCTAAAGACCCGGAGGACGAAACGGGAGGTGGTCTTGGTTTATCCGAAACAGACGCTGAAAACATCTGCGCCAAGAATTACCAATACTTCAATGAAGCCAAGAAATCATTTGCAAACCAGTTAAAGACAGAACCGGACTTCGCTATTCAGTTCTTTAAGTGGATTTACGAAGGAAAATTCTCAAGCTTCCCGGAAGTGCGTATCGCCTACAAGGCCTGGAATAGCCCAGAAGCAAAAGCTGCACTCATGCAGCCCGACCCTACGGCGGCCAAGTCTGCAAAAGCCATCATAGATTATAACTCCCGCGTTGTTAAGACCAACGATGAAATTGAAGGTCGAATTGTGAACTTCACAAGATTCATTGAAGGGATTAGCGTAGCGCAATTGCAGTCTGTCTCCGAAGAGGCTAAAAATAGTTTCCGGCGAATGATTGTAACCTTCAACAGCCTTCTTGACACCGTAGAAGCAACACGATGACGGCGTCTGTCCAAGATGACACAATCGTGTTGTCATGCACGGGGGTGGAGTTTATTCGTGCGCGAGCAACTTTATGTTCGCTGATAGGCGGCAAGTGCCGTGTTGAAAGAGGGAGAATATTTCTGCCGCTTAATTGCGCGGATTTGGTTCTTGACCATTTCCCGGAAATACGATGTCCCGAGTTGGAGTCGAGAAGAGGTGCTCTTGATTTACACTTTGCGGCGGTAGTTAAAGCAAATTCCGATTTCGCACAGGCGCGCATTGATCGTGTCGCAGCCCCTTGGTGTGACACACTTGACATTCCGCAGCAATATGCGGTCAATGCAATGATCTGCCCCAACCTTCGCGGGGCTTGCCTGTTTGATGAACAGGGAACTGGCAAAACTGTAATGACGATTGCTGCATTCGATTTACTCGTCTCATATGGCGAGGTGTCGCGGATGATTGTGGTTGCGCCCAAAAGTATGCTTGGCGGATGGGAAAAAGATTTCATTCGCTTTACCCAAGACAAGTATCGAATCGGCATCGTTGAAGGCAGCACTGAAGAGAAGCGTACGGTTGTTGATTCATGCCCCGATGTACTCATCGTTAATTACGAGGGGATGTCGAATGTGCTGGTATTGCTTAAGGCTATTGCAAAGCAGTCTAAAGTAATGCTTTCCATTGACGAATCCTACTATGCCAAAAATCCTAATGCCGTGCGTTCGTCTTTGCTGCAGGAGTTGAGACCTTTTTGTGTCAAAGGATATGTGTTGTGCGGAACGCCCGCCCCTCGAACTCCATATGATCTTATAAACCAAGTTACCCTCGCGGATGATGGATTTGCATTCGCTGGATTTACAAAGGGTGCCTCTGAAGATGCAGACAGGGATCGCATCAAAAATATCGTGCAGACACGCGCTGTAGTGATAAGGCGTCTTAAAAAAGCCGTTCTTAAGGACGTGCCAGAAAAAAACTTTGAGATTGTCAGAGTCGCACTCACAGGTCGACAGCGGGAGATGTACGACAAGGCCAGAGATCAATTGTTGGTAGAGCTGAAATCCTTGGACAACAGAACCTTCAAGAAGAGGCTTACAAGCTATTTTCAGAAGAGGGCGTCTCTTCTTGAAATATGCGCTACGCCAAGAATGGTTGATCCGCTTTTTACCGCGCCTTCCGCTAAACTTGTGAAATTGATCCAATTGGTAGAGAGCCTTGTTGTCCAGAAAAGAAAGGTATTGATCTGGACTTGCTTCAGAAGCAGCGTTGACGAAATCAAGGAGGCACTCGCACATTACTCACCATTGGTAATCGATGGCTCTGTAACGAGCAGCTCGGAAAGATCCCTTGCGGTAGAGCGGTTTCAAACTGATTCTTCATTCATGGTAATGATTGCGAACCCAGCCGCCGCTGGCGCAGGCATAACACTTCATGCCTCTCACGATGCGATTTATTATTCTTACACTAATCAAGCCGCTCATTATCTTCAGTCGCTTGACAGAATCCATCGAAGAGGCCAACTTGCACCGACCGTCAATTACTATATGTTGATTTCGGAAAATACGATTGAAGAAAACGAGGTGAAGCGGTTGCGGCAACGCGAGATCGCACAACACGACCTTCTGGGTGACGTGATCCCGTGGCCAGAATCGCTGGATCAGGCTCTTGCTGAATTAACAGCACCGGGGGTTTGATATGACTTGTCATGCGTGGATCGTCCCAGAGTCATGGTTGAATCTTTTGGATTCGCATGGAGGCGTATCATCATGTTATTCCGTCCCCGTCGACTTAATTGCTTCGTGGGAGGAACTTGCCGGTACGACTCTTTTTATTGTTGCGCGTGGTAAGTTGTCTGACTTTATTTTTTCCCGTATTTTTATCGACTCTGTAGACGTTGGCGTTGATGACAGCGATTCTCCCAAGGAGTATCTCCTCAACGTGAACGTTGCGAAGTCTTTAAGAATCTCCCGCATAAACAATCCGCAGGATATTCGCGATTTCGCACTGGATGATTTAATGGGAAAGCCATATGGGTTTCATCGGTTGAGTGATGCGGAGTATCAATCGCTCAACAAAGTAATTGGCGGTGGTTGTAAAATCCTTTTTACCCATGTTCCCGACAACATATTGAATAGGATTGACCCTCCAGTTCAATTGTGCGGAGCCGTGTTCGCTCCGATGATCATCCTAAAGGAGGTTCTATCTCGATTTTCTCTTCCAGAAATGTGGGGGAGCATCAAATTTCCAGATCCAGCGGCTAATTTTGCGTCCCACTATCTTCGGAAGCATCCCGAATTTCTCTCGTCTGGTACTGTCGATGAAAGCCTTGAAATCCTTAAGGGTTTTTCATCGCCATGTCTAACTACAAATTCTAATTTTTCTGACAAGGATGGCGGTCCCCATAAACTCAAAGTAGCCGCAGCACCATTACAATCAGTCGACATTTCGTTAACGCCTATTGATCCTAACGACATTAAAGTCAGGCACTTTGCTTCTCATGTGCAGAACATATCGGTTGATGAAGTGATGCGGAAAACCGAATCTGCCGAAAGACGGCATCAAGAGATGTTGCGGGACATTTCAGAACACCTGATTGACATTGGAGTTACCCCATACCAGTCAGATTCGATAGATCTCGCCATCAAACGGCACAACAAGACAATACTATTTGAGCTGAAATCGATTTCCGCGAGCAATCTTGTCGCTCAAGCTTCAAAGGGTGTTTTTCAACTGCTCTACTATTCACAAATGCTCAATGAGTGCGATATCCCGGTAGGCGAAATGTATCTTGTTGTCGAAGCAGGGAATTCATTACCCGTCCTCAAACTGATTGCAACAATCGTAGCAAAGGCTGGTGCCAAGATGCTTTTGTATGATGTAAGCAAGGCATGGCCAAATCGCCTCTCTGTCGTTCCGCATTCAAACAGTCTTGATCTAAATCTATTTTCATTCGACTAACTTAGGTGTTTAACATGGCCAGACAAATTGATGTAAACGTTTGTGCCCTGATGAGCAGATGCCCTGTGCAAGTTGCAGCATCAGCCAGGACTGCCGCAAAACGCGAAGGAGTTACCTTGAGTGCGTATATCGCAAGACTGATTAAGAGGTCGGTCGTGAATATAAGCCCTGATGAAGAATCGTTAGATTGGATGGCGAGGCGAATCTCCTTAAACGAGGAACAGCGGAAACGTGCTGATGAGTTGACTGCTATGGGGAAATACAAAACGAAGCACCCCAAAAAGCGTGGACGCCCTCCAAAGGTAAAGACGCCCCAACTCACGACCGCACTTATTTAACGGCCTGTTTTAGAATGCTCTGCACTTGATTCTGTCTGCAAGAACCTGGTATAGTGTTCGGCAAAGGAGACAATCGATGAATTACAGCCAGTATTTTGAGACAGAAATGAAAAAGCTGCTTGTTGGCACACCACTTGAAAAGAGCGAAGTCCAATTTCTTTCTTACGTTGAGGATGAAGAGCTCACAATTGCATTCGACATAATTGGCGGAGAATGTGATGTTGCAACCCAAGACAAGATCCTCGAATACCTTAAGGGGCTTGGTCTTACCATTGATGGTTTTGGCGAGCAGTTAGGAATACCACCGACAGATGGGTTTCGAGTGTACACAACGAGCAAGTTTCGTAGCCTTGCTGAATTCTGCAAGGACGGTCGAATTGCGATCAATTCGGACTTGTAGAACACCTGCCGCGTTCTAAACGAACCCCCATCCGAAAGTCGGGGGAGTTTCGGACTAACCTCGACCAAACCCTTGTAAAATGGGGGGTTGAGCAAGTCCGAAACTTTCGGACGAGACTTTTGGACTAAATAGGAAAAGTTCCGTTTTAGAAACAAGAGGAGACTTTGACGGCACGGTGCGGTCCCTATTTGCACACGCACCTCAAAATCCCGAAAGCAAAAAGCCCCCGTTTTATTGGGGGTTTCTCGCTTGATTTTGTTAGCCCGGAGTTTCGGACTAAATGCTTGTCCCTATTTTGATGGTGGAGGTG
>NZ_CACZDK010000064.1 GCF_902779965.1 Fibrobacter succinogenes
CAACAAGGAACTCCTCGTCATCCCCGGAGCCTCCCACGTGGACCTCTACGACAACCTGGAAAAAATCCCCTTCGAAAAGCTGAACGAATTCTTCAAGACAAACTTGAAGTAAGCAAAAGTCATCTAACCGCGACAATTATCGCTGCTGTTCAAGGTCACAAATTGTGACCTTTGTTGCTTATTCACGCCAGCGTGTAGCTTTTATCCAGCAATTTCTTGATTTCGGTTAGCGGCACCGTTCCGTCAAGGAGGACGGTTACCCAGCTTTTCTTGTTCATGTGGTATGCGGGGAGGTAGCCAGGCTTTTTCAGGAGTCCCAGCAATTCCTTCGGGACTATCTTGAAGTTCGCCACTTCGATAATCTCGTCGCCTTTGAGGCCAACTTTTGATTTTTCGACAGTCCCCAATAGGCAATACCATTTCTTGTTTTCGTGCTTGCGGATGGCGGCGAATTGCGGAAACCGTTCCCACAGATATTCGGGCTTGTCTCCGTATTTTTGCTCCGCGTATCCAATCAGGTCATTCGCTGATTTCCTTTTGAAAATCTGCGTCTCGAAACATTCGCCTATAAATTTATCCGTAATAACGGAAACTTCTTTGCGGATGCGACCCACGAGGGCCCCCTGCACTGACAGCACCGAAAACAGTAGGTATTCTTCGCCGGAATCGTTGTCGAAGACCTTGACTGAAACCTTCTTGCCCCGTCCCACTCTGATTTCCAGACGGAATTGCCCGCCAAGTATTTCGCGGACGAGCGCATAGTTAGACCCTTCCTTCGTGAACCCGAACGGAATGAGCTTCTTGACAAGGAGTTTCTTGCCGTTGAATTGTTCTTCGATGCCTGTCACAAACGAAAAGATAGATAAATTTATTTTTTGGCTTTGTCAAGAACTTGCCAACGGAAAAATTTTTTCCTAAATTCGCTTGCGAAATCAACGTGTAGCGGTCCCGCATAAGTCCAGTTGTAAGGCTTTGCGGGCTTTTTTTATGGCGATTCCATGCGGTTTCGCCAAGAGGAATTTATGAGCGGAAAACAGAAATTCACTTTCCTTATGCTGTTGCTTGGACTGCTTTCGGCATTTGGCCCCTTCGTGACGGACCTTTACTTGCCGGCCCTCCCGAGCCTTGCCGATTACTTTGCGGCAAGCCCCTCGATGGCACAGCTGAGCCTCACCATGAGCATGCTCGGGCTTTCGGTGGGGCAGCTCTTTGTAGGCCCGCTGAGCGACAAGTACGGCCGCAAAAAGTTGTTGCTAGTTTGTCTGTTGCTTTTTGTTTGCGGGACTGTCGCTTGCATTGTCGCGCCGAACATCGTAACCTTCAACGTGTTTCGTTTGTTGCAGGGCATGGCGGCGTCCGGCGGCATCGTGATAGCGCGTTCCATTTCGGCGGATTCCTACCGTGGTCCCGTCCTCACCAAGTTCCTTGCCATGGTGAGCGCTGTGAACGGAGTCGCCCCGATTATAGCCCCGGTGCTAGGCGGATTCTTGCTGAATTTCATGAGCTGGAAGGGAACTTTTGCGGTGTTGCTTCTGTACGGCGCATTGCTGCTCTTTATGTCAGGGAAATTCCAGGAATCGCTCTCGGTAAAACGCCGCAGCAAAAAATCTGTCTTTGCGAGCTTTAGCTTGTATGCAAAAGTGTTCAAGAACCGCGCCTACGTATCGTATTTCTTGGTATGCACATTCCCAATGATTATCTTGTTCGGGTATATCGCGTCTTCGCCGTTTATCTACCAAAAAATCTACGGTCTTTCGCCTGTCGGCTTTAGCCTGTGCTTTGCGCTGAATGCCGTTTTCACGGCCATCGGTTGCGCGTTGTCGGGTAAATTCGGCAGCGAATTCAAGGCCCTGAAAATCGCAGGTACGGGAATGTTCGTTTTCGCAATTGCCGTTGCTGTCACCCTCATGACGCACGCTTTACTCCCGATTCTGCAAGTCGCTTTCATGGGGCTTACGTTCATGTTCGGCATGAGTCAGCCCCCTGCAAACGCATTGGCTTTGAATGCGGAACGTGCTAATGCAGGCACCGCAGCCGCGGCCATCGGGGCATCGGGCTTCTTGATGGGCGGAATCGTCTCTCCGCTGGTCGGCATGGGGGACATTGCCTCAAGTGTCTCGATCGTCCTAGTTGTGGGTGCCGTTTTGACGCTTGTGGCTGTGTTTTATTCTAGGTAAGCAAACCTGCTTGTGTGTGCCGACGCTGTCGCCCTACCTAGTCAATAGCAACATTCAGTTCGCAGGAACTAAACAGAACTGCGTTCCCGGTTATAGAAACGCTCTCGCCGTTTACCTCGCAAAGTAAAACCCCTTCTCGTTTTGAAGCTTGAAATGCTTTGATATTCCTCTTTCCGAGAACGCTTGACCAATAGGGGGCAATCATACAGTGCGTAGAGCCTGTTACAGGATCTTCATATATATTTAACTGAGGTGCGAAAACTCTAGAAACGCAGTCGAATCCATCATCCCCCTTTGCCGTCACTCCAATGCAAGTGCCGCCCAATTCTTTTAAGTCTTTTTCACTTGGACTCATATTTTTAATCGAATCAACAGAATCAAATACACAAAGTAAGTCTCTGTCGAAAAAGGCTTCCTTCGGTTTTGCGCCAAAGGCCTTCGTCATCAAATCTGTAACAGGAACCGGTTTGAGCGAAAACGCGGGGAAAGACATGGTGATGCCTTTTTCTTTTCTCTTGGCAATAAAATCGCCTTTTTGCCGCGTATGGAAGACAATAGTCGAAGATTTTTTCTCGTAAAAAGAGAACAACACAAAGCTAGTGCCTAGTGTAGCATGCCCACAAAAATCAATTTCGCCGCCAAGAGCGAACCAGCGCAAGTCATAACAACCGTCGCTATTCTTTACGGTAAACGCTGTTTCTGAAAAATTATTTTCTATTGCAATGTTTTGCATCAGATCGTCCGGAATCCATTTTTCCATGACACAAACTGCAGCTTGATTTCCCTTGAACAACTTGTCCGTAAAGGCGTCGACGATGTATTGTTTCATTAGAATGCCTATCTAAAAATGCGCTTCATTGCGCATGTCCAATATACATTATTATGCACAAAAGGCATAGTGAGTCATAGCAAATAAGTATTTTGAATCGCTCGCACAATTATTTATATTGTGTGTATGCGAAACATTGTCCTTATAGCGTTGTTCTTTCTCGTGGCCTGCAGCGACGCCGCGAGCCATTCGTCGCAACCTGAAACTCAGACGCCGAAATCATCCGCAAGTAAAACGCCCGGCGCAGTACCAACAAGTTCATCTACCCAAACGGAGGCTCCCGTGAAACTCAAAATCCATGTGAACGATACCATCTTCACGGCAACGCTTGAAGAAAATTCCTCGGCCGAGGCCTTCGCCGAATTCCTCGCGCAGGGCGACATGACGCTCGACATGCACGACTACGGCAGTTTCGAGAAGGTGGCCGACCTGCCGCGCAGTTTTCCGCGCAACGACAAGCAAATCGACACCGACGCAGGCGACATCATCCTTTACCAGGGCAATTCCATCACCATCTACTACGACAAGAATTCCTGGAACTTCACGCGCCTCGCACGTATCGACAACGTAAACAAGAAACGCCTCCAGCAGATCCTCGGCAAAGGGAACGTGAAGGCGACATTTTCGGTGGAATAAACAGCGAAAGCTCTAACATTTTACGTTTCATCCATGATTCTCCTAATAGTTCTCGCTGTAGCGTTTGCCTTTGGTACATGCTAAAAAAAACTTCTTGAAATGCAAATGCAAGAACATAATTGCACAGTGTGCAAAATAAGCGAAAGAATGTATAACTATGTCTATTTATGAAAAAAGACTTGACTTAGAGTAGACTCAAAGGTTTATATTATCTATAAAAGGAGACGTGTTATGGAAAGAATCAAGTTGAACGACGGTGTCGAAATTCCGACAGTGGGTTTTGGCGTATTCATGATTCCGAACGGTGGTGAAACTTACCGTGCCGTGCTGGACGCACTCAAGGCGGGGTATCGACATATCGATACGGCAGCCGCCTATATGAATGAAAGCGATGTAGGCAAGGCCGTCCGCGATTCGGGTATCAAGCGCGACGAAGTCTTTATTACAAGCAAACTCTGGCTGCAGGATTATGGCTACGATGCGGCCAAGAAAGGTGTCGATACATCTCTCAAGAACCTGGGCATGGATTACATGGACCTTTACTTGCTGCACCAGCCTTACGGTGATGTCGAAGGGGCTTGGAAGGCTTTAGAAGAAGCAAAGGAAGCGGGAAAAATTCGTTCTATTGGCGTAAGCAATATGACGCCGAAAATTTGGAACAGCTTCGTGCCCCGTTTTTCGACAATTCCAAGCGTGAACCAGGTGGAATGCAACCCCTATTTCCAGCAGAAGGAACTGCGCAAGCTTCTTGACCCGCAAGGCGTCAGGCTGGAAGCATGGTATCCTCTGGGACACGGTGACAAGGAGTTGCTTGCCAGCGAGATTGTCGTTGCGCTGGCAAAAAAATACGGCAAGAACGCAGGGCAGGTGATTCTCCGGTTTGAAATCCAGAGCGGGATCATCGTATTGCCCAAGTCTACTAACCCGGAGCGCATCAAGGGGAATCTTGATATCTTCGACTTTGAACTCTCCGAAGGCGAAATGGAGCAAATGAGGGCTTTGGACAAGGGGAAAGGGACCCACGATCCGGAAGCTCCCGGCGTGGGCGAAATGCTCCTGAATAATTACAAGATTCACGAGTAAAATGTAATGGGTTTTATTCGCTGTATGTTGAATACGTTGTTTGCTGCGGCTTTCCTGATGTCGCCGGTCGTTGCTGCGTCCGATGACGAATCCAAAATCAAGGCTCTTTATGGGCAGATGTGCAAGGCCATGGTCCAAAAGGACATGGCTACTATGAACGAAATCCATGACGATGATTTTCAGCTTGTGCACATGACCGGTTCTCGCATGAACAAGAAGGAATATCTGGATGCTGTCAAGGATGGAACACTTAACTACTATTCCATGGAACATGACGAAATTTTTGTGACTGTGGATGGCGACAGTGCAACGCTCAAGGGCAAGAGTCGGGTAAATGCGGCTGTTTATGGCGGCGGACGCCACACCTGGCGCTTGCAACAAGATATGAAACTAAAAAAAGTTCGCGGCAAGTGGAAGTTCACTTTCTCGCAGGCGAGCACTTATTAAAGGAGTGAAAATGGATTACAGGCAAGGTTATGTTTACGAATTGATGGATAACGGCGGCCCTACCGACGTTCGGGAAAGTTATTTCAAGGAGGCCGTTGACGAGATGATGCGGTCGCGTGTTCTTTGCGCCAAGGCCAACGCCAAGTTGCCCGACGATCCCGGCTATGTCAAGGACCTAGAAGAACTATTCGGCCGGAGCCTCGACGGAATCCGAATTTTGACCCCGTTCATTTGCGATTTCGGGAACCGCGTCAAGTTCGGCAAGGGCGTATTCATCAACCATTCCGCCATCCTGAGCGCTTCGGGCGGAATCGAGTTTGAAGACGGGGTTTCCATTGCTCCGGGAGTGCGTATCGCGACAATCAACCACGATTTCAACGAACGGCATACTAAGTACACCTACGGCAAGGTCACCATCAAGAGAAATGCATGGATTGGTATGAACGTGACGATTTGCCCGGGCGTGACCGTCGGCGAATATGCAGTGGTTGCTGCGGGAGCCGTACTCACGAAGGATGTGCCCGCCTATGCTGTGGTGGGAGGCGTCCCTGCGAAAGTCATCAAGATGCAGGACCCGACCGAACAGAAAGAAAGATAGCCCGAAAGGAACACTCCATGAAAAAACTCGCTAGAATTTACACTCTTGTCTTAACGTTCGCGCTTGCCCTGCTCTCCTTGGTGGGCTGTGCCGAGCGCAACAGGACTGACCAGAACGCCGATGCGGATTTCTCGAAAAAAGGCGATGTGCTGGTCGTGTATTTCACCTGGTCTGGACACCTGCGGAGCATGGCGCACTGGATTGCCGACGAAGTCGGAGCCGATTACGCCCGCATCTTGCGCAAGGAAGAATACCCTGTTAGCTACAACGAAACCGTCGATGTCGCCAAAAAGGAAAAGGACGAAAACATTTATCCCGAGATAAACCTCTCCCTGAGCGACGAAGAAATGGAACGTTACAAGACCGTGTTTGTCGGCTTTCCGGTCTGGTGGTACGACGTGCCGATGCCCGTGATGACATTCCTGAAGCAGGCGAACCTGCAAGGCAAAAACGTCTATGCGTTCTTCTCTCACGAAGGGTCGTCCGATGGTGCAGGGAGCCTCCCTACGCTCGAAAAGCTGATGCAGGCGAAGGGCGCCGCATTCGACAAGAAAACCGCCCTTTCTGTGCGCGGAAGCAAGGTCAAGGATTCCGAAGCCGTTGTCCGCGAATGGGTGAAGGCGCTCTCGAAATAATAAACGAGGTCAAATCTTGATTTTTCGTCTAGACAAAATAGCGCTTCGTTGGATGGTGGTTTTGGCTTTTGCCTGTGCCACGGGTTCCGCTGCTGTCGAAGCAGATTCCGTAACAACCTCGGTGACTGTCGATACCGCGCAAAAGCTTTCTCCGCTCAATCACCTGGGCCATAACATGTTGCTGAGTGCGTTCGGCTGGCCGCTCGGGTTCCACATGCTCGGTGGAGCGCTTACGTACAAGTTCTCGATGGAAAATAACGACTTGATGGTGGCGCGTTTTGCGGCCCGTCAGGACCAGTTGGCGTACGGCATCGCGTTCACTCCCGGCATGATGATGGGGACGTTCTTCCCGATTCTTGTTCCGGGCTACATGTACTTTATCAGCGACAACCGCGCGCTGAACAACACCGGTGCCGTCGCCGTGCAGGCCACCGCCGTGGCGTTCCTCTACAACAACATCCTCAAGGCGATTTCGGCTCGCGAGCACCCTGACGCGGAACTCAACAGCGGCGAGCGTTCCCGCGATTTCAAATGGGGATTTTTTAGGCGCGGCGTCTTTTACGGCTGGCCCTCGGGGCATTCCATGACCAACGCGGCCATGGCCATGAGCATCGCAAGCTACAACCGCGACAAGCCTCTCGTCGTGGCGGGCTGCGCCCTGTATACAGGCTACATCGCGACAAGCATGGTGCTCGGCGCAAAAGGAGAAGCCCACTGGTTTTCCGACGCCGTCGCGGGCACCCTGATGGGAGCCTCCATCGGCTGGTACATCGGTAGCGTGTTCTACAAGGAAAAAGTCGGCGAAAAGCAGACCCCGCCCAAGGTCACCATCGCCCCGCTATTCTTTGACGACACCAAAGGCGCCGTGCTCAGCGTGAGAATATAATTTTCCACTATGCGTACCACGCATACTGAGCATGAAAATTAAGCATTTTGCGCATGCTTCGAAAATATTTATATTATATGCGAAACATTTCGGAGTAGTCCAATGAAATTCAAATTTTTAACACTATTTTCAATCCTTGCGCTCGCTGCGAGCGTGTTTGCGGAGAGTGCCATGAGCAACATTACGGTAAACCTGCGCTATACGGGTAAGAAC
>NZ_CACZDK010000065.1 GCF_902779965.1 Fibrobacter succinogenes
CTTGAACGAAGAGAAAGCCAGCGTCATTAAGGCGCTGGCAGTAACAGCCCCTTCTAGGGGCAAAGCAAGCCACCCCTCTTAGGGGTGGCTTGTGACTTTGAGCGAAATTTGAAAAGCTAAACGGCTTCAGGGTTCGGCGCTTCGTTAACCCTTGCTGAAAGGTAAACCTTTACTCAAACACATCTTGTCATGCCCGCCACCGAGCGGGCATCTCCTGTTTTGAGCGAAATTTTGATTTAAATTTTAAAGACGAAGCTGTGCGCCTCGTCTTTTTTTGCATTGTCATGCCCGACCATCTCGTATAATGATCTCTTCCTACCGTCTACTGTCTACTGCCTACTTCTCTTTCCATCCCACATACTTTGCGGTTTCGAGAATTTCGTTGGCGTTTTGAACGCGTTCTGCGGAAGGCGATTGCGTGTCCTTCAGCGCGTAGTCGATTTCGAGTTCTTTGTACTTGCTTAGCGCAAATGCGTGGTAGGGGAGGACTTCGACGCGCTTGACGTTGTGGAGTGTGCGGATGAAATCGCGGGTGCGCGTGAGTGCTTCGTCGTTGTCGCTGATGTCCGGCACGAGCACATGGCGAATCCAGATGGGCTTTTGGATTTCATCCAAATAGCGGAAAAATTCGATGATGTTTTCGTTACCTAGGCCAGTGAGTTCTTTGTGTGCTTTGCCATCGATGTGTTTGATATCTACGAGCAGAAGGTCTGTTGCTTTCATCAGGCGTTCGATTTTTGCGAATGCTTCGCCGGTGCGTCGGAATGTGATTCCGCATGTGTCAACGCACGTGTGGACTCCGGCTGCTTTTGCGGCTTCGAAAAACTCAATCATGAAGTCTATTTGCGCCAATGGTTCGCCGCCGCTGACGGTGATGCCGCCGTTGCTTCCCCAGTAGGGCTTGTAGCGGATGGCTTTTTTCAGCAAATCCTCTGCGGAGATTTCAAACGATCCGTTCTCGGTTCCGTTTGCGCTTTTTGTGCCGAAGTCCCAAGTTTCCGGGTTGTGGCAGAACTTGCAGCGCATGGGGCAGCCCTGCGTAAAGACGACAAATCGAATTCCCGGTCCATCGACCGATCCGAACGTTTCAAGCTTATTGATTCTTCCGAGAGTCATGTCCCAAAAATAAAAAAGTCTTGCTCCGCATGAAAGTGATATTTTTGATTACAGAATAAAGTCTGTGGTTTTATGTATAAGTCTAAACGATGCGAGATAAATAGTCAAATAATTTGAGGGTAATGATTGTTCGTCGTGAAAATGGAGGCGTCGGCCAAGGCTATTCCTTCGCAGTAGCGTGCAAAACGAGTGTTGCGACGGGCTGCTCGCAGACCGGCATAACCGAGTGAAGCCGCTAACGCCTTAGGCGTCAAAAGCATCAAAGGCGAATGCTGCGGTTGCACTTGTGCAAACATAGCTGAGCCGTAATTGCTGATGCTGAAAGCATCCACTCTGACCGCCCGCAGATGTTTTTTTGCATTAAAAAAGGAATCCTGGCGGAGAGCCGTTTTTCTCTATATAATACAAACCCCGAATAAAAAGCCAATCATAGCATGTCAATGCGCTGTATTGCTTGAATAATTATTCTTTTTTAATATCTTATTCATTTATATTTAAAGAAAAGATGAGGAGGATGTCTTTATGAAAAATTCATTGTTTGTTTTGATGACTGCGGTGGCCTTTGTTTGGGTTACCGCCTGTTCTGATGATTCTGGCGTTGACAATGCGAGTGGAGCCACTGCGGGCCAGGAGTCGGTTGCGTTGAAAAATTCGAATTTTGAAGTTGGAAAAGGTTCGTGTAGCGGTGGGCATTTGGAAAAGCGTGCAGAGTGGGGCGATGAATCCATTGATTTTGTGATGAACGAAGACGGATCCGCTGTTTTTTTCCTGAATACGATTGCAGGATGTGCCGAATACGGGCGTGTAACAGATATAAAGTTAGATCGTCAGGGTGATACTTTATTGGTTCATGATGTTTTCGAATATTATCCGGATTATAATCGTGGTCCCACTAATGAATGCCTTTGTTTTGCCGATTATCGTGTGAAGGTTCCTGCGGAGTACATTGGTGTCAAGTACCTGAATTTTTACGATGTTTACACCGTTGTTTACAAGGATAAAGAGTAAGCGAAAATTTTCTATCTTTGGCGTTGTGCCGAGAATTGTTAAACTTACCGATAAAATTCAATATTTGCAGGTTTCGTACGAGCCGCTGAGTGCGGACGTTGTTGTTGTGCGTGGTGATAGCGCCTGGTGGATTTTTGACGTGGGCGCTTGCGATATGGCGGTCGATTTTATCAACGCTTTGCCGCGCGTTCTTGTCGATGCTCGTGTTGGGGAAAATGCCGCGAATCTCGATAGTTGCAGTGATGCCTCGGTTCCGCTTCAAAAGAACATTGTCATTTCGCATTTTCATCGCGACCATTTGCTGAATGTCGTGCGGCATTGCAATGGCGAGGTTTTGCTGGATTTCGATACGCTTTATGTCGGTTCGCATGCGTCTAAAGTTGTGGGTGAAATGAGCGACCGCAAGAAGATTGCCGTGACGAAGCCGCTTTTGTTTGATGATGGCGTGCATATCGAAATTTTGCCGATTCCGAATAGCCATGCAAAAGGTTCGTTGGCGCTTGTTGTGGATGACTATGTTTTCTTGGGCGATGCAACTTACCCGATGGTGGGGCATGGGGAACCGGACGTGTATAACGTGCAGATTCTCGAACAGCAAATCAAAATGCTCAAGTCGCTTAATGCATCGCATTTTTGCTTGAGCCATAAACGCGGGCTTGTGCGCGATAAAAGTTCCGTGATTCAATTTTTGGAATCCGTGCTTGCTCGCCGCCAAAAGAACGAAAATTACATCGTGGCGTAGCGGCGGCATTTCTAAGTTCCCATTTTCACGCCTTTCGAGGCTTTTCACCGCATTTCAAAGCCCGCATTTCCTCAAAAAATTTACGGCGATTTCGCTGCATTTGACGTTTTTGAAGGGGCGAAATTTGCAAAAAGTGTTACTAAATCGACTTTTTTGGGCGGTTTGGTAACATAAATTTATGATAAATTAATCTGTTTTGAGCCCGTTTGACTTAAAAAACACATTGAAATGATACCAAATACAGTAAAAAGACTTGATTGGTGTCATTAGGTTTACTTGATTATTTATTTTTATTGTATATAAAGTAAGAATTGTGTTGCCAAATGTGTGCTTTTTCCCATTTTGGTACCATTTTTTGCCGAAAATTGTCCTTTTGCGCAACAAAAAAGGTTCCCTTTCGGGAACCTTTTTAAGCTTTGCGGCTTTCTCAATCGCGGCGCTTTTTAAAACTTTTCCAAGCGTTTTCCCGAGCGATTAGAGCACGCCGTGTGCCTGGCGGGCAATCACGTCGAGTTGCTGTTCGCGAGTGAGCTTGATGAAGCGCACGGCGTAGCCAGAAACGCGGATCGTGAAGTTCTGGTATTCTTCCTTCTCCGGATGTTCCATGGCGTCCTTGAGTTTTTCGACACCGAATACGTTCACGTTCAAGTGGTGGCTGCTCTGGCCGAAGTAACCGTCGAGAACCTGCACGAGCTTGTTGGTGCGTTCTTCGTCATCGTGACCGAGAGCGTCCGGATTGATGGTCTGCGTGTTGCTGATGCCATCGAGAGCGTATTCGTACGGAATCTTGGCGACAGAGTTGAGGGATGCCAAGAGGCCGTTCTTTTCTGCACCGTAGCTCGGGCTTGCGCCAGGAGAGAACGGTTCGCCCTGCTTACGACCATCCGGGAGGGAGCCCGTAGCCTTACCGTAAACAACGTTACTTGTAATGGTAAGGATAGAAGTAGTCGGTTCAGAATCGCGGTAGGTCGGAGTCTGCTTGATCTTGGCCATGAACGTCTTGAGGAGCCAAACGGCGATATCGTCTGCGCGGTCATCGTCGTTTCCATAACGCGGGAAGTCGCCTTCGATCTGGAAGTCCTGAGCGAGGCCGGTAGCCGGATCGCGGATGACCTTGACCTTGGCGTACTTGATTGCAGAAAGGCTATCGACAACGTGGCTGAAGCCTGCGATACCCGTAGCAAATGTGCGGCGAACGTTGGTATCGATGAGAGCCATTTCGGCAGCTTCGTAGTAGTACTTGTCGTGCATGTAGTGAATCAAGTTCAAAGTATTCACGTACAAGTGGGCAAGCCAATCCATGTAGAGACTGAACTTGTGAACGACTTCGTCGTAGTCGAGGTATTCGCTAGAGATAGGCGGATATTCCGGGCCGACCTGCGTTCCCTTCACGAGGCATTCGTCCTTACCGCCGTTGATGGCGTAGAGGAGTGTCTTGGCGAGGTTTGCACGAGCGCCGAAGAACTGCATTTCCTTGCCGGTCTGGGTTGCAGAAACGCAGCAGCAAATGCTGTAGTCGTCGCCCCAAATCGGACGCATCGTGTCATCGTTTTCGTACTGGATGGCGCTGGTCTTCACGGAAATTTCAGCAGCGAACTTCTTGAAACTTGCCGGGAGGCGCGGGCTGTAGAGAATCGTGAGGTTCGGTTCCGGAGACGGGCCCATGTTCACGAGCGTGTGCAAGAAACGGTAGTCGTTCTTGGTCACCTGATGGCGGCCGTCCTGGCCGAGGCCTGCAACTTCGAGCGTAGCCCACACCGGGTCACCACTGAAGAGTTCGTTATAGCTTGTGATACGTGCAAACTTGACCATACGAAGCTTCATCACGAAATGGTCGATGATTTCCTGAGCTTCGGTTTCGTTGATGACGCCGTTCTGCAAGTCGCGGGTCATGTAAATATCAATGAAGGTCGAAACGCGGCCCACGCTCATAGCGGCACCGTTCTGCGTCTTGATGGCGGCGAGGTAACCGAAGTAGAGCCATTGTACAGCTTCGCGGGCGTTCTTTGCCGGCTTGGAAATGTCATAGCCGTAAATCTTCGCCATGACCTTCATGCCTTCGAGTGCCTTGATCTGTTCGGCAAGTTCCTCGCGTTGGCGGATCACGTGTTCGCGCATATCCGTATCGTCCGTCAAAGCCTTGTCGGCCTTCTTTTGTTCGATGAGATAATCGATACCGTAAAGAGCTACACGGCGGTAGTCACCGACGATACGGCCACGGCCGTATGTATCCGGAAGGCCCGTAATGATGTGTGCCTTGCGAGCCATACGCATAGCCGGCGTGTAGGCGTCGAAAACGCCTTGGTTGTGCGTCTTGTGGAATTCTGTGAAGATGCGGTGAAGTTCTTCGCTCGGTGTGTAACCGTAGTTCTTGCAAGATTCTTCAGCCATCTTGATGCCGCCGAACGGCATGAATGCGCGCTTGAGCGGCTTGTCGGTCTGGAGACCTACGATCTTTTCGAGATCCTTAGTTTCTTCGGAAATGTAGCCTGCCGGGTGGCTTGTGAGAGTAGAGACAACGTCTGTGTCCATGTCAAGGACGCCGCCCTTTGCAATTTCTCTTTTCTGTAATTCTTGGAGTTCAGCCCAGAGCTTGTTCGTTGCTTCTGTTGGGCCCTGCAAAAACGACTTGTCGCCGTCGTAGGGAGTATAGTTTTTCTGGATGAAGTCGCGGACGTTAATTTCGTCCTGCCAGCGACCGCCTTTAAAGCCTGTCCATGCTTCCTGCATATAGCCTCTTTTGCTCGTACAAAACTGTTAGTGCAACTGAAAAAAATACCTAACTTTTCAAGTTGAAAAAAAAGAATTGTAGCGATTTTTCCTGTTTTTTCTTGCTTTTTTAATGTAAACCGCAATATACATATTTAAAAGAGGGTGGGCAAGGTATGAAATGCACCATTTTATGCCAAAAAGCCGCTTACGAAAAGCTTACAACGCTAATGTTTGTTCAAAAAATGGAAAAAGCGTTTCTTTGTGTAAAATTGGTACAATATTATGTAAAATACGGTCGATACAGTTGTGTTTCAAATTTCATTCACTATATATACATGATTCTATAACAAAAGGTATCTTATCGAAAAAGAAATTAAGAGGTCGATTATGAAAAAGATTATTCTTCCGATGGTTGCTGTGGCGCTCATGACCGCATGCTCCGATGATAATGAAAACATAAATTTTGTTAATGCTCTGCAGCCTGGCGCAGTGTCGTCTAGCTCGGAAGCAACGATTCCGGTTGCAAATTCTAGTTCTGATGCTACGATTCCCCCGACAGAAGTTTCTTCCAGCTCCGATGCTGTTGTTCCGCCGTTGTCCTCTAGCTCGGTTGATGTTCCTCCGGTTGTTTCCTCTAGTTCGGTTGATGTTCCTCCAGTTGTTTCCTCTAGCTCCGTAGCTTCTTCTGCCGAATCTCAATTTACTTATGCAGTGCCGAAGCTGACTGAACTTGACCCAACGAAGAGTTATTCCTTCTATGGTGCTGAACTTACCGGTAGAGATCAGTTCAAGTATGGACGTTTTGAAGCTCGCATGAAGATGGCTGCTATTTCTGGTTCTGTGAGCTCCATGTTCGTTTATTACGACAACTCTTGGATTAAGGAAGAAGAACCTTGGAATGAAATTGATATTGAAGTGCTCGGCAAGGCTCCTGCTCAGTGGCAGTCCAATATCATCACCCGCGAAGGCAACCCGTCTATTAAGAAGAATACGTCTACTGAAAGCAAACCGCTTCACGATTTTGGTTTTGACGCCACTCAGGATTTCCACCTTTATGCCATTGTTTGGACTCCAGAATATGTGGCATGGGAAATCGACAGCGTTGAAGTGCGCCGCGATACGCTTGGTGGTGCTCATGGAACGCATGCCGATGCAGACCAGGTCAAGTTCTTGACTCAAGAACAGTCTCTCCGTTTCAACCTTTGGGCTTCTAATAGCGCTGCTTGGACCGGCAAATGGGCTGGTGGCGTTGGCCTTCCGGTTGAACAGC
The DNA here is from genome assembly GCF_902779965.1 of Fibrobacter succinogenes. Lineage (NCBI taxonomy): Bacteria > Pseudomonadati > Fibrobacterota > Fibrobacteria > Fibrobacterales > Fibrobacteraceae > Fibrobacter > Fibrobacter succinogenes. The sequence goes on from NZ_CACZDK010000065.1 coordinate 6,849, forward strand.
AGATTGATTACGTCCGCGTGTATTCTTATGATGCCGCAACCAAGGGCTTCACGATGCTCTGGCAGGATGATTTCAATGGCGACGATCTAGATGATAGTCACTGGGCAAGAGGTGACTGGGAAATGGAACGTGTGAACCTCCGCCAGGAAAACGTTATCGTCGAACAAGGTGTTTGCCGCCTTATCTTGGACTACGAAGCAAACTAAATAAAAGTTTTGGTGTGTAGAGGATGGCCTCTCGGAGATAATCCGGGAGGCTTTTTTGAATTTTAGTTGTTGGATGTTTCTATTGATTGTTTACTATTAACTATTGTTTACTTTTTCCTAAAAAGGAATAATTGTATATTGGTCGATGGTCGCTAGTCATTAGATATTGGTTTGTTGCTTGGAATGTAATAAGATTATTCTTTTAACTGTTCTGTTTACTAACCACTGTTTACTGTCTACTTCCTACTAATAACTATATTGAGGATTATCATGAAAAAATTTTTCTTAATGGCTATGGCCACAATTTCACTTGCTTTGATGGCTTGTGCTCCTTCTAAGCTTGATATTCAGGAAGCCGCAGTGACAAGCGATGTGCTTGTTGAAGTTCGCCAAGTGTTGAATGATTCAATTAGTCTGTATGTAGGTAATGTACTTTATCTAAACTCTAGGCAGGTCGTTGCCGATGATTTGTACCCGTTGCATGTGAGCACGCGTGATCCTTCGGAATTTGAAAAGCTGGCGCCAACGGATGAAATCAACAGCGATGAAGAACTTTTGAATTATCTGCGTCGCAAGGCTCCGGATCTGATGAATGTTGGCATTGTAATTGGTGAAACGGCTTACAATGAAGTTGGCTTTGAAGAACAGGCCGTCGTTGAAAAGCTCACGAAGATTTTCCAGAAAGTTCAGGGCGGCTCGCTCAAGCTTTTCCATGAAAAAGAAGGCCACCTCACCGACATGAAAAAACTGTATTAGTTGCTGCGACTCGTCATGCTGAGTCGAAGACGATGCATCCAGTGAAGTTGCAAACGTCATCCTGAGCCCGTAGGGCGAAGGATCCATTAAGTCAGCATTGTCATTCCCGCGAAGGCGGGAATCCAGTAACATTTTCTATTACACTGTCACCCCCGACTTGTTCGGGGGTCGCCTTTTTATATTGCATTTCCGGGGCGTTACGGGGTGCCCCCGTTAGAAAGGGTAGCGGAAGCCCGTAAGGGCTGAAGCGAGGGGAAGACTTGCCCCTTTTCTAAACTCAAAATCCTTCCTACTTCCTACTTTTCTATCTTGGCGCTCCTTCGGAGCGCATTGGGCATCTCCGATGCCATGCGGCTGCATTTCGGCCATAGGTAATGTAAACATTACCTGCGGCACTCAATTTGCACGCATTTAGCTCGGCTCAGCAATGTCAAAACAACAAGTTGTTTGACGTCTATGACGTAAGTGGCTGCGGTTCGAAAATGCAAAAACATGTTTTTGCGCTTTCGAACCTTGCACACTTTTGCCGCTGCGTTCGCCTTTGACACACTTCGAGTGTCTTTTGCTAGGCTCGGAAGTGAGCCTGTAAACAGTCCCGTTTCACTCGCCTTATGCAAAAGTTGCTAAATTTGTGCCCGTAAAATAAAAAGGAATAGCTATGTCCGAAAAAATGACTTCTGCGCAAGTGCGCGAATCTTTCATCAAGTTCTTTGAATCCAAGGGCCACCTCTTTGTGCGTTCTTCGCCGGTGGTTCCGCATGACGACCCGACGCTCATGTTCACGGCCGCGACAACTACCACCACACCTTCTTCGAAATGCTCGGTAACTGGAGCTTCGGCGATTACTACAAGAAAGAAGCTATTTCTTGGGCTTGGGAACTCCTCACCGAAGTTTGGAAGCTCCCGAAGGAACGTTTGTTTGCCACCGTGTACCAGGACGATGACGAAGCTTGGCAGATTTGGAAGGACGTGTCTGGTCTTCCGGATGACCGCATCATGCGTTTTGACGCTCACTCCAACTTCTGGGAAATGGGCGACACCGGTCCGTGCGGCCCCTGCTCCGAAATCCATTACGACCGCGGCGACCTCGCTACGCAGGCCGAAACGTTCAAGGACCCGATCAAGGGCGTGAACGGCGAAAACGACCGCTACATTGAAATTTGGAATAACGTGTTCATGCAGTACGAACGCGTGAGCGACGGAAGCCTCATTCCGCTGAAGGC
>NZ_CACZDK010000066.1 GCF_902779965.1 Fibrobacter succinogenes
CAAGCCAAGCAGATAAAGGCTTGCGGACGATTTCAGGTACCCAAATGTCATATAATCAAAAAGTACCTGTTTTCAGGTACCTTTTTGTCATATAGACCTAGAAAACTTAATGGATCCTATCGCCTCTTCGAGGCTCCAGGATGACAGCAAAAAAAAGACGACCCCGAAATCATTCGACTATGCTAAGGATGACGAATGCGAGAAATAATGTGCCCTATTCCCCGGCTCGCAGGCCGGGGCTAAAGGCGTAAAAGGCAAATGTAGCGGGGCTGCCTGCAAACCCATTACTAAGCCGACACGCCTAAGCTCAAAGAGCAACGGCATTAAAGACTTCGCAGTCTCAAATGCTCCAGGGTGACGTTTATTGCAAGCCTTGGGCTTCGCGCATGCGGCGGCGGGCGCGGGAACCGGGGCGGTTACGGCGATGGCGGCGTTCACCATGCGGTGCTTGCGGCTGATTTGGGGCAGCATTTTGGCGAGCCTGCGCTTCGACATGAACATTTTGTGCGTGGGTATTTTGCGCCGGAGCATTATGCTGAGGCTTACCGTGACCATGTTTCTGATTGTGCGGTATTTCATTCGCACGGAGCTGCACATTTTCAGCGTTTGCGCTTTGCGCAGTTCCATCCGCCAACATATTATTCAAATTCTGCTTTCCGCGATTTTCATTGCGATTTGCGCGATTAGCCTTATGTGAATCACGATTATTGCGAGTTTCTGCAGCGCGAGCCTGCGCTTCTTCACGGGACATGCGTCCGCGAGAATTGCGCATCATACTTTCGGCAGTCTCTTTTTGCGGAGGCGGCAATTTGTCATAAATGCTTTGGTCGCCTTCCGGAATTTTCACACGCGTAAGCTTTTCGATTCCGCGCAAATCAGATTCTTCGTCCGGCGAGCAGAAAGAAATCGCGACACCTTCCTTGCCAGCGCGAGCGGTACGGCCAATGCGATGCACGAACGTTTCATGTTCACTCGGCAAGTCGTAATTAAACACATGGCTTACATCGTCCACGTCAATGCCACGTGCCGCGATGTCTGTCGCCACAAGCACTCGAATTTGTTCGCACTTAAAATTCCCGAGAGCTTCTTGACGGCGGTTCTGGCTCTTGTTCCCGTGAATGGCAGCGCACTTGACACCAGCCTTTTCAAGAACGCGCACAATCTTATCGGCACCGTGCTTTGTTCTGCAAAACACAAGCACCTTTTTCATTTCAGGGTGTTCCGCCAAGAGTTCCTTGAGGAGCGCTCCCTTGCGGCGCTTGTCAATGCGATACAACTCCTGACGGATACGTTCAATCGGAGTGCTCTGCGGAGCCACTTCAACTTGCACTGGGTTCGGACGCAAAATCGTCGATGCGAGTTTCAAAACCTCATCCGGCATCGTTGCGCTAAAGAACAAATTCTGTCGATCCGGCGGGAGCATCGCCACGACCTTGCGAACATCATGGATAAAGCCCATATCAAGCATGCGGTCAGCTTCGTCAAGTACAAAGAATTCCAACTTCTTCAGCGAAACAGCCTTCTGCCCAATCAAATCCAGCAGACGCCCCGGAGTCGCCACAAGCACATCCACGCCGCGAATCAAATTGCGCTTTTGCGGACCGTCGCCCACACCACCAAAAATGCACGTTGTCGAAATCGCCGTGAACTGAGCATACGCCTTGAAGCAATCTTCAACTTGAATCGCAAGTTCACGAGTCGGCAAAAGAATCAACGCACGGCAAGTCTTCGGAGAACGGAACTTTCCAGAATCCAAAAGCCGCTGCAAAATCGGGAGTGCAAATGCAGCCGTCTTTCCGGTTCCCGTCTGCGCAATACCCAAAATATCCTTGCCTTCCAGCAAGCTCGGGATGGAACGTTCTTGAATCGGGGTCGGAGTTTCGTAACCAACGGCGCGAACAGCTCGCTGCAACGGATTAGCCAAAGGAAGTTCTTCAAATTTCATACGCGCCCAAAGATAGAAAAACGGAATCGAGCGCCATACAACAATTTAACGCAGGCGACGATCCAAACCTGCATGGGAAGCGTAGAAAGCCTTCTTATCTTCGTACATGCGCGCATCGATAACATTAATGAAAGTATCAACGCTTTCAGTCTTCATATTAAGTTTATGGCAACCAATCGAAACAAACAATTCGTAAGGTTTGGATCCATTTTTGTTAAACTTATCAAAGAACTCACGAATTCTTGTAACGCAGCTTTCCACAGCAACATCATCTTGCGTATTCAAAAGAACAACAAATTCATCCCCAGCATAGCGCATCACGCATCCACCATTCCCCACTGCGGATTGGAGGATTCGCGCAGAAACCACTAAAGCATCGTCACCTACGGCATGACCAAATTTGTCATTAATATGCTTGAACGCATTCAAGTCAATCATGATACCCGTAATATTAAGCTTGGGCGTTTTGACATTCCGTTCCAGCAAATAAAGTAAATATGAACGATTAAAAAGCCCTGTCAATTGGTCATGATAAATCATTTCGTTTTGAAGGCTTGCAAGCACACCAGCAATCGAAACGGCAATACTTGTCGGAATCACCGAGATTCCATAGTAAAGCGATTGGACCACGCCACCAATAAATATCGGCACAATAAAGACCCAAATCGGGAAAAACTTGAGAATTCCGCCATTAGCTTTGCTTTTAAAATAAGTCACCAAGCTATTGATAACCAGCATGTAATCTACAACGAGATAAAATACATATAAATTCGTTCTAGAATAAAGATTATTACTGTCAATATGGAACACGATCGGCGTAAACAGATTGATTATCAATAAAGCAAGTCCAATAAAGACTACTACATCCAACATAATTTTAGAACGACGAGGAATGGAACCATTCAAGTAGAACGACAAGAAACGAACCCAATAACTAACAGCAAGCATATTCGCAGCAAAGAGCCACGAGCTCGTCGCATAGACAACGAACTTCGGAAGTAAGCCGGGCATTCCTTTCATCGTGTACGAAATCGGATCAGCAACGCAACTGGTCAGCGCAAGAAACATCATCAACAGCAAATTTCTGTCGGCACGACTCCGCGTTTGGAATCGCCATAAGTTACATACAATCAAAACCGCAATCAAAACTATACCGATTGCATTAGTTACGTATATGCTTTCTAGATTAAAAAGCGGTTCCATTTTTCCAACCTTACCTCTAATTATACATTTTATTTAAAGGATTGAAAGCAAAGATATTTTCACATTGAAAGATTTTTGTGCTAAAAATATAATATTATGACTAATATTTTGAAAGTCCTTAAAAAAAGAACTTTTTGCAAAAAAAGCTGCGATTAAATCGCAGCTTTTCTAAAGATTTTCGATAAGATTGAACAACATAGTGACGGTCGAAGTTTACCCCTCCAACCGTCTACTTTCTACTGTTATGCACCCAACTTAGCACGAATCCAGTTGTTGGCGTTAGCAATAGCTTCGGCAATCTTTTCCGGTTCACGAGTACCAGCCTGAGCGCGGTCCGGGCGTCCACCGCCCTTACCATTGCAAGCCTTGGCAAGATCCTTGACGATGTCGCCAGCCTTAATACCCTTGGCCTGAACATTCTTGCCGACCATCACGGCGATGCTACCAGCACCGTTGTCCTTGTTCGCAATCACGGCGACGCTATCGACATCAAGCTTGTTCTGAACGCCGTCCAGCAAGTTCTTGTACTTTTCATCCGGCAAGGAGAGTTCGCGCACGTAGAGGTTCACGCCCATCACGTTGATACCGCCGTTCAAGAGTTCGGCAGCAGCAAGCGTTGCGAGTTCGAGCTTCACGGACTGCAAGCTCTTTTCGAGGTTCTGCGTCTTGGCAAAGGACTGCTGAATGCGGTCCAGAACTTCGGCGTCCTTGCAGCGGAGCTGTTCGCGGAGAGCAGTGAGAATCTGCGTACCGGCGCGGAGGAGGCTCAAGGCGCCACGGCCAGAAACCGCTTCGATACGGCGCACGCCAGCAGACACGCTAGATTCAGAAACGATCTTCACGAGACCGATGTTACCGGTGTTCTGCACATGCAAGCCACCGCAGAGTTCCTTGGAGAATTCTTCGTTGCAAGCACCCATCTTCACGACGCGGACTTCGTCGCCGTACTTTTCGCCGAACAGAGCCATGGCACCGCTTGCCTTGGCTTCGTCCACACCCATCACCTGAGTGTTGACCGGCAGGCATTCCATGACCTTTGCGTTCACGATGTCTTCGACCTTTTGAATTTCTTCGGCGGTCATCGCGTTGAAGTGGCTGAAGTCGAAGCGGAGAAGTTCGTTCGAAACGAAGCTACCCTGCTGCTGCACGTGAGTGCCGAGCACCTGACGCAGCGCTGCCTGCAGCAAGTGAGTGGCGGAGTGGTTCTTGCGAATGTCGTTACGGCGATCGTTGTCGACAGTTGCCATGAACACAGCACCCATCGTCGTTTCGTTAGCCGTACCCTTCTTCACCTTACCGCGGCAGAGGGCGGTGTCATTCACCTTCACGGTGTCGAACACGTCAATTTCGAGGTCGCCAGAAACGAGCGTACCCTTGTCGCCGACCTGGCCACCCATTTCGGCATAGAACGGAGAAGTTTCAAGCACGATGCTCAAGACGCCCTTGTCTTCGCGCCAGCGAACAACCTTCGTTTCGCAAGCGGAGAGTTCGTAGCCCACGAACTTGGTGCTTTCTTCGCTGTACTGCGTCCAGCCTTCGGTACCCATCGTGTTGATGCCCTGCTTCATGTTGGCGCGGGCGCGGGCCTTCTGTTCTTCCATGCACTTCTCGTAGCCTTCTTCATCAATCAGGAGGCCCTTTTCTTCGGCGAGAATGCCGGTGAGGTCCGGCGGGAATCCATAGGTATCATAGAGCAAGAACACCTTGTCGCCCGGAATCTTGTCGCCCTTCTTGAGTTCGGCAGAGATTGCGGCGAAGCGTTCGAGACCGGCGTCCAGCGTACGGATAAAGCTTTCTTCTTCGCTCTTGATCACGCTAGCAACGAATTCCTTGCGTTCGCGGATTTCCGGGAAGGCGTCGCCCATCGTATCGGCAAGCACCTGCACGAGCTGGCAAATGAACGGCTTCTTCTGACCGAGAAGGCGGGCAAAGCGGCTTGCGCGGCGGAGAATGCGGCGGAGCACGTAGCCACGGCCTTCGTTGCTCGGGAGGGCGCCATCGGCAATAGCGAAAGAAATAGCGCGGATGTGGTCGGCAATCACGCGGTGCGGGGTACCGGCTTCGCCATCGTTGTACGGAACGCCAGAGAGTTCAGCAATCTTTGCGATAATCGGGGTAAACACATCGGTGTCGTAGTTGCTGGTCTTGCCCTGAAGAATAGCGCAGATACGTTCGAACCCCATACCGGTATCGACGTTCTTCGCCTTCAGCGGAATGAGGCTTCCGTCGCTCACGCGTTCGTACTGCATGAACACGTTATTCCAAATTTCAATGTAGCGGTCGTTTTCGCCGTTCACGCCC
>NZ_CACZDK010000067.1 GCF_902779965.1 Fibrobacter succinogenes
GATTGCCTTCTTGGTAAACTTGCTTTTTCCGCAGGTGGCCGAAAATGTGCGAATCAAGGAATATGTTTTTGGCGGGTTTAGAGTTGACGACAATTTGGCATACCGCTTAGTTTTGCTTGCCATTATTGCCTATTACGCGGTCTATACGGTGGTGCTGTTTGTCCGCAAGGCGAGTGCAGATAAGGTGGCAAAATTTTTCGCGGGCGCGAAGTTCCGTTTCGCGGTTGGCTTGGCGCTTGCGGCGTGGGATATTCTCGGGACCAAGTTGCTGTTTTTACCGCAACCGTTTTTCCCGGGGCCTGCGATTATTATGGACGCCTTTATTGGCGATACCAAATTCATTTGGCAGAATACGCTTTATTCGTTGCGCCTTTTTGTGGCCGGATTTTCGGTGGGCGTGGTGACGGGCGTGCTGACAGGGGTACTGATTGGTTGGTATCCGAAGGCTCGTTACTGGATTTTGCCGGTGCTCAACATTTGCGGCGTGATTCCGGCGGTGGCGTGGATGCCTTTTGCGCTGACGCTTTTTCCGACTTCGTTTGCGGCGGCGACTTTCTTGATCGCGATTTGCTCCTGGTTCCCGGTGGCGACTATGACGGCTGACGGGGTGCAGGGTACGCCGAAATCGCTGTTTGAACTTTCGCGTACTTTTGGCGCGGGGCAACTGTACCAGATTTTTCATATTGCGATTCCCCATGCGATGCCGCAGATTTTTACGGGCATTATGACGGCGGCTGCGTTTGGCTTTACTACGCTCGTGATGGCCGAAATGATGGGGCAACCGGGTGGTCTTGGTTACACAAGGTGTTTGCGGCGATTGTTGTGATGGCCGTGCTGTTCTCGGCGATTTTGAAGGTGGTTGGTGTGGTACAGCGTTATGTGCTTCGCTGGCAGAAAGGCGTCGTGCGATAGGAGGCGTTGATGATGGATATTTTAGATAAAGAAAAAATCTTGAAGATTCGCGACGTAAATCGCTCCTTTATCGATGAACGTACGGGCGAACCGCGGCAGATTTTGAAAGATATCAATCTTTCTGTTTTTGAGGGCGAATTCATTTCGATTCTGGGTGCATCGGGTTGCGGTAAAACGACGCTTTTGCGCTTGATTGCGGGGCTCGATCCTGTTCAAGACGGCAAGATTATTCTTGATGGCGAACCGGTGCATGGGCCTGATTCCAGGCGCGGTTACGTGTTCCAGCAAGGTTGCCTTTTTCCGTGGCTTACCGTAGAAGATAACATTGCGATGGGCCTCAAGATTCGTGGAGTCTACAAGCAGAATAAAGGCAAGGTTCACGAATTTATTGAGAAAATCGGTCTTGGCGGATTCGAGAAGAATTTTCCGCACCAAATTAGTGGCGGTATGGCGCAGCGCGTGGCAATTGCGCGTGCGTTGATTAACGACCCGGAAATCTTGTTGCTCGATGAACCCATGGGGGCGCTGGATTCATTTACCCGTGCCGACATCCAGAACTTGCTTTTGGAACTTCGAAAGGAACGCAATACCACGATGATTCTGGTGACTCACGATATTGACGAAGCGCTTTATCTGTCTGACCGTATCGTGATTATGACGCCGCGTCCGGGACGCATTAGCGAGGTGCTTGAAATTCGCGACTGCTTCCCTCGTGAAAGAGGCTCGGCGCAGTTCCTGGAAAAACGCCGCAATATTTTGGAGCGCTTTAATCTTGCTCGTTCCAATACGGCGCCGGAATACGTGATTTAATCGTTGCGACTTATGTTGTTATAAAGAATTTTTATAGCGAACGCTAAAAATTAAGTATTGGACATGCGGAGAAGCCGCTTCTATATTTGTTACAAAAATCAAGGAGAGTACAATGTCAAATAATGTAAATTATGTATCTGGCGAAAAAGCCGTCTCTTACGAAAAGGCGAGAAAGTATAACCTGTTCTCTTTCGCGAACGCCCCTCACAAAGATTACAAGCCGTTCTATGTAGACCATGCCGATGGCATTTATGTTTACGATGGTGAAGGTCGAGAATACATCGATATCGCGTCGGAACTGGTCAACGTAAATATCGGCTTTAACAACCGCCACATTATTGAAGCGGTGCAAAAGCAGGTGGAACGCTTGGCCTACATTGCGCCGCGCCATGCCTTTGCCGAAGCGGGAGAACTCAGCGAACTCTTGATTGAAAAAATTGCGCCGAAGAACATGAAAAAGGTGCTGTTTACGCTGGGTGGCTCCGAAGCGAATGAATTTGCCATCCGTTTTGTGAAGGCGTTTACGGGCCGCGACAAGATTTTTTCGAAGTATGAATCTTACCACGGAAGCACTTACGGTGCGTCGAGCTTGACGGGCGAAAGCGAACGCGCTTCGCTGTTCCCGACGATTCCTGGATTTATCAAGTATCCGGCTCCGCATCTTTACGGCTACGACATTAAATTTGCAAGCGAAGAAGAAGCGACCAAGCATTTCCTTTCTCGCTTGGAATACCAGATTCAGCAGGAATGCCCGGAATCGGTGGCGGCCATCTTTATTGAATCAGTCACAGGCTCTAACGGCGTTTATCTTTATCCAAAGGGATACCTGAAGGGTGTCCGCGAAATCTGCGACAAGTATGGAATCTTGCTGGTGTGCGACGAAGTCATGAGTGGATTTTTGCGTACAGGTGAATGGTTCGCTTGTCAGGCTGATGGCGTGGAACCGGATTTGATTACTTTTGCGAAGGGCGTGAATAGCGCCTACGCTCCGCTTGGCGGCGTGCTCATTAGCGAACGCATTGCGAATTATTATGAGGAAAATGCCTTTACGGCAGGTCTTACTTATAATGCGCATCCGCTCGGTGTTGCGGCGGCAATTGCCTGTATCGAAGAATACTTCCGCTTGGATGTCAAGGGCAACGTGAAAAAGCAGGAGCCCCTTTTGAAGAAAAAGCTTGCGGAACTCAAGGCAAAGCACCCCTCCGTTGGCGACGTGCGTTCTGTGGGTCTCTTCGGTGCCATCGAATTCAGCTACAGCAAGGATCATAAGGACGTGATTCGCAAGAATGCAGCGGGTGAACCCTTCCTCGGAAACTTCATCACGAAACTTCGCAACGATTACGGTATTCTCACGATGGGCGGCGGCTCTACAATTCTTGTGGCTCCTCCGCTGATTATCAACGAAGCTCAGCTGGATGAAATCTTTGATCGCCTGGACAAAGCGATTAGCGAATATGCCGACGGTTTAGTAAAATAATCTCCAATTCTATCATGGGGGACTCGATTGAGTCCGCCATTTAAATTTCTTTGTGCCATAAATTAAAGGTGACTGCTGATGCAGCCACCTTTTAGGTTTTACTATGGTTATAATCGCGCTATTGGATTGCGACGAAGGCTTGTTCCAGGTCGGCAATCAAGTCATTCACGTCTTCAAGACCAATCGAAAGCCGAATAGTTTCGGAATGGATATCGGCCAATTCCTGAGCGCGTTCCGGGAGCTCGATGTGGGTGGTTGTAGACGGGTTGATAATGAGCGAACGGGCGTCACCGATGTTTGCCTGGAAACTGAATACTTTTACGGCTTCCAAGAACTTGATAATGGTTGCGCGGTCGTTCTTTTTAAGGCCAAAACTCAGGATTGCGCCGGCACCCTTGGGGAAATACTTGGCGGCGAGCGCCTTGTACTTGCTGTTTTTTGCGTGCGGGTGATTGACCCAAGAAACTTCGGGGCGCGTTTCCAAAAATTCTACAATCTTTTCAGCAGACTTTACCGATTTCGAAAGACGTTCCGAAAGGGTTTCAATTCCAAGAAGCACCAGGTAAGAATTGAACGGGGCGATGGCACCGCCCAGGTAATTCAGGTGAATGGCGCGGATACGGCCGGTGAAAGGCGTATCCGGGAACACGTCGTAAAAACTGCGGGGTACGCCCTGCTGCGACACCAAGAAATGCGGCTGGCCGTCGAACTGTGGGAACTTTCCGTTTTTCCAGTTGAACTTGCCGTTTTCTACAATGGCACCGGCAATCACGTTGCCGTGACCCGTAAGGCCCTTGGTGGCCGAATAAACAACCACGTCGGCGCCAAAATCAAACGGATTCAACAAGTAGGGGGTTGCCACCGTGTTGTCGACAATCAGCGGGATTCCGTGCTTGTGGGCGATATTTGCGATCGCTTCGATATCCAGAATGGTGGCGTTCGGGTTGGTGATCGATTCGATGTAGATTACCTTGGTGTCTTCTTTAACGAGTGCCTCGAAATTTGCCGGATCGTCAGGGTTTTCTACAATGTCATACTTGACGCCCGTCTCTCCGAAGATTTGTTCGAAACTATCGAAAGATCCACCGTAAGAACGAGCTGTTGCAAGGATTCTGCCTTTGCCTGCTGTGACGTTCAAAAGCGAATACGTAACCGCTGCCATGCCCGAAGAAAGCGTGACAGCTCCGGTTGCTCCCGGGTGGAGTGCCGTAAGGCGCGCGTCAAGTACATCCGTTGTCGGATTAGAAAGTCGTGTATAAAGTGCTTCGGCGCTGTCGAAATAAAACAGATCATCGCTACGCTTTACGGTGTCGAGCGTAAATGCGGTTGTCTGGTAAATGGGCACCGAAACGGCGTGGTTGTGTTCAGCAGGATTATAGCCTGCGTGCAATTTAAGCGTATCAAAAGAAAATTGATTTGACATTATACTCTCCTTAATTTTTTTGAAAGCAAATATAGATGTGGTTTTTGATAGCGTCCAATACTTAATTCTTATGCCGAATTATTGATTTTTTCTATAAGCGCGGCGCTGTTGAATTTGTCTGTGTTATAATAAAAACCTATAACAAATCATAGTGATATAGTATTGGACATTTTCGGTATACCTTTTTAATTTATGCACCGAAAATTTTTAAGGAGAGTGCCATGAAACAGTACAAAGTATTTGTTGTTGCTAATCTGATTTTCGGCGTATTGCTGATTGTACTTACCAAGTTGATTTTGCCTGTTTGCCATCCGATGGGTGGTGGCGCGATGCGTTGCGGTACTTCGACTACGGTTGACGCCGTCTTGGGACTTGTGCTGCTTGCTGTTGCGGTAGCTGCAGCTGGACTCCTGAAGAAAAAGGCTCATATCGTCTTTTCTGCGATAGCGTTTGTGGTGGGAGTTTTTGTTTCGCTTGTGCCTACGGTAATTGTTGGAACATGCCCGCATGCTCATATGGCGTGCCATGCGGTAACGGCTCCGGTGCTTGCTGT
>NZ_CACZDK010000068.1 GCF_902779965.1 Fibrobacter succinogenes
CTTGAACGAAGAGAAAGCCAGCGTCATTAAGGCGCTGGCAGTAACAGCCCCTTCTAGGGGCAAAGCAAGCCACCCCTCTTAGGGGTGGCTTGTGACTTTTACTGCTACTTGAAGGGCGATTCCCGCTTGAAGCGGGAATGACAGAAGAAGAGGAGACTTTTTCAGAAGACGATGATGACTTTTCCACATCATCGTTTGCGGATGTACCGTTGTCGCCACCGCAAGCGACTAGGGCAATGGATAAGATAATGGATGCAATAATGCTGTACTTGAACTTTCTCATTCTAAACCTCGTCCATATACCCAACTTTTTTATTGAAACAATTTAGCAAAATTTCTATCTTTATCATTAGTCAGTTCGAAACCCATCCTGACTTTAAACAAAACTAGGAGATTTTATGAAAGACGCACTGCTGGTCTTGTCCGGTGGAATGGACAGCGTGACCTTGCTTTACGAACGTGCCGCCGATATTGCGCTAGCCGTTTCGTTTGATTACGGCAGCAATCACAACGACAAAGAAATTCCTTTTGCACGCATGCATTGCGAAAAGCTCGGGATTCCGCACATTACGATTCCGCTCAAGTTCATGCACGATTACTTTACGTCGTCGCTCCTTTCGGGTGCCGATGCCATCCCAGAAGGGACTTACGCCGATGAGAACATGAAATCGACGGTGGTGCCGTTCCGCAATGGCATCATGCTTTCTGTGGCGGCAGGGCTTGCCGAAAGCCGTGATCTCAAGCGCGTCATGATGGCGAACCACTTTGGCGACCATGCTATTTATCCGGACTGCCGCGAGGAATTTGTGAAGAACATGTCGGCGGCAATTTCGGCGGGCACATACGCAAACATCACGATTGATGCTCCGTACACGAACATTTCCAAGGCGGATATCGCTCGCAAAGGCAAAGTCCTCAGTTTAGATTATAGCGAAACTTGGTCGTGCTACAAGGGTGGCAAAATCCATTGCGGCAAGTGCGCAACCTGCCTGGAACGCAAGGCGGCTCTCGCCGAAGCGGGCATCAACGACACAACGGAATACGAGGCGTAATATGTACAGAGTTATCAAGCGTATTGAAATTTCTGGGGCTCACAAGCTCTCGCTCCCGTACGAAAGCAAGTGCCGAGGTCTGCATGGCCACAACTGGATTATCACGGTGTTCTGCCAGTCCGAAACGCTGGACGAAAACGGCATGGTGGTCGATTTTTCGCACATCAAGGAAATTGTCCACGGCAAGCTGGATCATCAATTTTTGAACGATGTGGTGGACTTTAATCCGACGGCGGAGAATATGGCGCGCTGGATTTGCGAACAGGTGCCGCATTGCTACAAGGTGCAGGTCCAGGAAAGCGAAGGCAATACCGTCGAGTACGAAGTTTAGCGGGTGAATCTAAAGCCTTGTTAAACAATAATCCCGCAATTAGTCATCCTGAGCATAGCGAAGGATCCAGTGAAGTTAAAAAAATAACTGGATTCTTCCGCCTACGGCGTCAGAATGACGCAATTGACGAGAGACTTTTTGAGTTTATATGAAAGTTTGCGAAATTTTTAAAAGTATCGAAGGCGAAGGCCTTCGCATGGGGCAGGCGGCTTCGTTCGTGCGTCTGCACGGCTGCAATTTGCGCTGCAGCTATTGCGATTCGATGTATGCTGTCGAAGGTTCAGATTTTTGGTTCATGAACGTGGGGGAGGTTCTCGCTGCGGTTGAAGAATATCGCGCAGAATCTGGCGTAAAATGCGTGACGCTCACCGGAGGCGAACCGCTGATTCATTCAGGCGTTGAAGATTTGCTCACCGCGCTTAGTGAAGCGGGCTTTGAAGTCAATGTGGAAACGAACGGCACGGTCCCTTGCAAATGGCGGTTGCCAGGGCTCTTCTACACAATGGACTGGAAATGCAAAAGCAGCGGCATGTCTGCCCAAATGAAGATGGAAAACATCGAAACGCTCGGTGAAAATGACGTGCTCAAGTTTGTTGTCGGAAGCGTCGAAGACCTGCAAGAAGCGGAAGACGTTGTCGCGCGACTCTCGCTAACGACTCCTGATAATATGCCGCACATCTTTGTGTCGCCGGTATGGGGCAAGCTCACCAACGAGCAAATAGTCAATTGGATGGTGGGTAGCAAGGTCATGACGCAAAACAACGCACGCTTCCAAGTGCAGTTGCATAAAGTCGTGTGGGACCCCGACATGCGCGGGGTATAGCAATAGATTGCTTCGTTTCGCTCGCAATGACGAGATGCACCTCTATGCGCGGGGGTTAAAAAATTATGGATCCCCTCACTTCGTTCGAGGATGACTAAGTGCAACTTGAGCTTAATCTAAATACACAGCTTCACCGATTTTAGGCATGAGCAAAGGCTTGCCAGATTCCTTGGCGGCCTTTTTTGCATTTTCCAGCGGTTCGTCGTAAGGGTGCTTACTCAGGCAAAACTTCGAATGGTGAACGGTCAAGTAGCGCTTGGCTCCAAGTTCCGTCATTTCGCGCCCCAAGAATTCCGGCATCGTATGCACTTGCGCCCAGTCCGGATTGTATTGCCCGTTTTCAAGAATCCCTAAATCGATATTTGGGAATTTCGTCCCGATTTTGGCGTAATGCTTTCCATAACCGCCATCGCCGCCAATCCAAATCGTGCGTTTGGGCGATTCATAGACAAACGAAGCCCAAAACGTCTTGTTTTTGTGCAAATCGCGGCCCGAGAAATGCCTTGCGGGCGTTGCCGTAATGCGGGTGCTGTCGCCAAGTTGCGCGTTTTCCCACCAGTCAAGTTCAATAAGTTTACTCACGGGGTAGCGCCAGTATTCCAGATGCGAGCCCACGCCAAGTGCGGTTACAACTTTCTTCACACGCGGTTCCATCTCCGTAACCACCTCATAATCCAAGTGGTCCCAATGGTCGTGGGTGATGACGAGAACATCGATGTCCGGCATGTCAACAGGCTTGTAAATGTCCGTACCCTTGAACATCTTATTGGCAAACTTGACGGGGGAACCTTTGTAAAATACGGGGTCCACCAAAATTTTTTTGCCGGAAAGATTCAAAAGGTATGACGAATGCCCAAACCAGACAATCCAATCCTTGTCGTTCGGGAGTTTTTTCAAATCGGTCTTAATTGCATGCAGAGCGGTATCTGGAACTGTGTTCTTCTTTTTGTTGAACATGAATTCGCGCCAGACTGTGAGCGTACTCTTGTTGCCGGTCATAAATTCCGTTTTTTCTTCGTTCACAAACTGCTTGCCATCGTAATGCGGGGACTTTTTGACGCACTCCAGGCGCTTGCCTTGCGGGAGTTTGCCAAAGCTCTCTTGGCTTAAAAACAGGACACCGGCATCGCCCAAAATAAAAAGGATTGTAAGAATAATCGTTGTAATCATAAATAAAACACCTAGATCCTTCGACAAGTGCCATTCGAGAAATTATGGTTCCCCTACGCTTCGCTTCGAGCGAAGACAGCTCAGGATGACAATTTTGTTTAATAATATACATTTGTTTCACGGCAAAATTTCTATCCGGATGTGCAGGTCTGCGGGCGAGTTACTAGTTCTAAGTTTTTAGGTACTAGGTAATGCCGTTCTTGAAAGGGTGGTGCCCGATCAAGTCGGGCATGACAATCATAAAACTTCCAACTTCCTACTTCCTACTTCCAACTTCTTACCGTCTACTTCCTACCGTCTACTTCCAACTGTCTACTTCCTACTGTCTACTTCCTACCGCCTACCGTTTACTAACCACTAATCACTAAAATCATTGACCAATACCCATATTTTTTGCTATCTTGTAGCGCGTTCGAAATATCTCGAAATCTAACACGTTAAACCAATAGGAGCTCATAATGAGTCTTACTCTTAACGATATCAAGCACCCGAAAATCAGTACTTGGGTGAATGAAATGATTGCCATGTGCGAACCGGACAACGTCGTTGTCGTCGATGGTTCTCAGGAAGAATATGATGCCCTCATGCAGAAGTGCGTCAAGGCCGGCCTCGCAACGAAGCTCGCCAAGAAGGAAAACTGCTACTTGTTCCGTTCTCTCCCGTCTGACGTGGCTCGCGT
>NZ_CACZDK010000069.1 GCF_902779965.1 Fibrobacter succinogenes
ACGATGCGTTTCGTGGTCACGTACCTGCTGTTGCTCGCCGCTTCTCACAAGCAGTTTCGCAGCAAGAACTGGAAGCACGAACTGATCCTGTTCATCTGCGGTATCACAGGTTGCACGCTCTACTTCTGGACCGAGAATACAGCGCTTTCGCTGGCGCCGTCGAGCAACGTCTCGCTTATCGTCTGCATCACACCGCTGCTCATCATGATCTTTGGCGGGCTTTTCTACAAGAGCGAACGGCTCGGCAAGCGGCAGATTCTCGGCTGTTTCGTCACGTTCATTGGCATGGTACTCGTGGTGCTGAACGGGAAGTTCATCCTGAAGCTCTCCCCGCTCGGCGACTTCCTCGCCATCAGCGCCGCACTCGTGTGGACCATCTATTCGCTTGTAGTCCGCAAGCTCAACGGCGAGTATTCCACACTGTTCATCACGCGCAAGATTTTCTTCTACGGTGCGCTCACGTCCATCCCCGCGCTGTTCATCGAGGCGGGCGGCAGCGTAGCGAAGGTGGCCGATATCCCGTGGCATAATTTCGCGGAACCCGTCGTGGCGCTCAACTTCCTCTGCCTCACGGTTTTCTCGTCGCTGTTCGGCTACCTCGTATGGAACAAGGTGATGAAACAGATCGGCACGGTGCTCGCGAGCAACTACCTCTACGCCATCCCGCTCGTCACCATCATTACCGCGGTCATCGCGCTTAGCGAGCGCATCACGCCAGTCGCCATCGCAGGCGCTGCAGCAACTGTTGCCGGCATGATCATCGCCGAGATGAAACGCAAACCTTAATTCTTAATGCAACGGATAGCGTAGGCGAAGTATCCGCGCATTATCGATTCCTTATCCAAGTCGTACTGGTTCGAGAGAATCCATGCGTAGCGATTCATGTTGTCTTCGCCCCAGAAATAGGCCTTGGTGCCTTCACCGTCGTACTCGCCCGTGCTGGCGCGGTAACCAGCCGGCAAGGCAGAGAACCCGCTCGCGTTCGTGGCAACGACATTGTCACCGAAAATCGTATCTTCCCATTCGCCCACGGCACGCAGCGAACCATTGTTGTCGCCGTACGTTTCCTTTGCCGCATTGGTCAGGTCGCGCCAATCGGATGCCTGCGGGATGGCCCAACCTTCAGGGCAAGCTTTGGCGGCATCGAATTCCTGGTAGAAGCGCCCATACTTCTCGCAATTCGCGAGGATATTATTCAAGCAGAACGTAGAATCGAGGGAAACGGAACCGTCGGTACTCTTGGAAAAGTTCAGGTTCTCGGCCATCCATGTCTTGCCACCGATAACGACCGTCTTGTAACTCTTGCCGTCACGCGGATCTTGCAAGGTACCGTATTCCACATCCGGAGCAACGGACGCACTAGAAGCGGCAGAAGAACCGTTGCCCTCGAACACATATGACAGCCCGCTGGAAAACGGGTTTATCATGGAGCTAGAGCTCTTAGGGAGTGCGGCGTCACTTGAGCTTTCCGCAATTTCCGAAGAAGTCTGCGGTTCCGCTACAGCGCTGCTCGAAGGGTTGATCGATCCGGAAGATTCAACCGGCACCGTATTTTCTTGCGGACCGGATGACGAATCAGAACCGCACGCCACCAAGCCGAAAAACAAAGCGGCAGCCAAAACGACAAAATCTATAGACTTGAAATTCATCTATCCCCCTAAAAAAAACGCGCGCAAAAAACTACAAAAAGACGCGGGAAACGTCACGACGATTTATTCCCGGTGCTCATGCAGGTACAGGTTCGCCTCGCCCACGGCAAGTTCAGAACCCTTGACAATCCATTCGTCATCCATCCCGGTGCGGTATTTCACCACGACGCGGTAGCGGTTTTCGGTCTGCAAGACTTCGGGCGGAACCGTCCAGAAATTCTCGGTACCCACGACCATCTCGAGCTCATAGGATTTACCGGCATTCGCTTCGTAAATCGTGATGGAATTCACCATATCTTTCGGGTTTCGCACCTGGACAATGCTCCAGAACGAACTCGCGCCTTCCTTGACCCAGAGCGAAGTGGAATCGCCCCACACGCCCTCGACGCCTTCGCAACTCACGAATTCCCATTCGCCGTAATAACGGCCCACGCGATTGCCCATGATATCGGCTGCCGGTGCACCGCCCAAGTCCACACCGCAGTTGGCATCGGGGCAACGGTCGGTAATGCGCACCGTCACGCGCTTCCAGCCATCGGGAGTTTTCGCCTTCACACGCACGCAGCCACCGCAAGCCGCACCGCCATTCCACGGGCCCTTATCGTCTCCCGGGGAAACATTCACCGTCTCCCGGGGAAACATTCACATGTATAGCCGCATAATACTGGATGTTAGTTTGTCCGTAATTGCAGGCGCCGCCCAAGCTAGTCTCTTTAGCGGTGATGCTCCCGTAGGTCGTCACGGAACCCTTGCCGCCCTTCTCGGTGAGCGTCGGGTCAGCAGCTGTATAGCTGTCGCAATCGGTACACTTGCCGTCGTCGCCGTCATCATCTTCGGAAGACGCCGGAGCTACGCTGGAGCTGGACGCCTCGCCCACATCACTGCTGCCCGGAACATCGGCGGAACTGCCCGGTGCGCTCTCGGAACTCGAAACGCTATTCGGGGCCTCCGCAGAGGAGTTGCCCGCAGATGACGCAGGTGCATCGCTAGAACTGGACTCCCCAGAAACACTGCTGGAGGGAGCCTCCTTCGAAGAACTTTCTGCAGAAGCGCCCGCGGAACTCGACGTCTCCGCCGAAGCCACCTCAGAAGAGGAAACCGGGGAATCATCCGCCTTCGCAAGCGTAGAACCATCGCCGCAAGCGGCAAGGAAAGCAACAGAAAGAGCAAAAAGGGCAAGTGCGCAAGGTTTCATATAGGAGAATATACCAAAAAATGCCATAACTATGGTTTATAGGAATCTTTTTGCACTGTCAAAATCATGCAATAAGCCTAAAAAGTCCATAAACAAGTTGATTCCAGTAGTCATGAACAATTTTTGCATCCCTACGGGAAAATAAGAATAAAATAACATACAAATAACAGCGCAAACAAATTATATTAATCAAAACCACACCTTAGCAAAAAAAGAAAAATGTTTTTTGACGTAGTACCCATTAGCACCTATGAGATGATGATTCATGAGTTAAAAAAACGAGAAACAAATCTCGTTCCCACAACCATAGCCATTCTACTCGTTAATTATACATTACAGCAAGCGAAGGATTACATTGAACCAGCATTACCATGGCTTCATGAATTATCAAGCAAAGATATTAATTTTTATCTGCCAGGCTATAGAACAATATCATCAGAAAATGGCAAAAGTATTCTTTATAACCGCAACGCCTATTTCTTTCACGAGGAAGATTTCAAAAATTTCTGCGATTCATTCTGCGAAGAATTTGATATTGAGCCAACTTTCGTCCCGACATTGATTCTTTTTGAATATGACGGAGAAAAATTTTCATCATCACGAAAAATGATAATTGACCTGTCTCCAGAAATGACAGACCTTGGACATGTTAAAGCATTTTTCGACACTATTTTATCTCGCGCAAGAAAAAGCGCCGTCCTCAATGATATCGCAGAAGGCATTCAAGCAAAAAAAATTTTCCCAATTTTCGAAGAAATCTTTGAAGAATTATCAAAGATAAACGTTTTAAAAACTATATACACACTTGTCAAGACGGTCCATAAATACAGGATACAATGATTAGAAGGAAAAGACCCCACCCCCAAAAAGCAAACCATCATCTAAAAAAATTTTAAATTATAGTCAGATTTTTCCTGCTTTGTCATTCAAATAAAGAGGCTATAAAATGGGCCTAAATCAACTTGTTGTGTCGGCGATTTTTCCGTTGCGAACCAGAGTCTAGAGCAACCATTTTGTTGACGTCAACAAAATGATAACTGAAAATAAAAAACTTTATTTTCGTCAGCTTAATCATTTTGCCAACATTGGCAAAATGATAATTAGCGACGCGCACCGATATGAAAAAGCCGGGGTGTTACCCCGGAATAAATCCGGGGCAGGCTCAAGCCGGCGCCTGAGGGCCCGTTAGAAGGGGTGCTGGAAGACTTGGATGGCACAGCCAAGGCTGCAAGCAGGGGGAGGCCTCCCCCTCTTGTTTTTTCTTCTGCCGTTATATATATTTCTCATTACACCAGAAAGGGGGATATTACGGACTGTTTCCGCACAGAGCGGGACGGTCTTTTTTTTGTTTTAAAAGGAGCCGAAAATGGAGAAAAAGGAAATTGCCAATAAAAATGACAACATTCTCTATACGAGAATCGCAGAAATTCTAGAGCGAAGCCGTAGTTTTGTCGCGACTACAGTCAATACAGCGATGGTTAAGACATATTACGAGATCGGCAGGATTATAGTAGAAGATGAGCAAAAAGGGCAAATACGTGCCGATTATGGTAAAGAGGTGCTGAAAAATCTTTCCAAAAAACTGACGGAGAAATTTGGCAAAGGATTCTCAACGACTAATTTGAAACAGATGAGGGATTTTTATCAGACATATCAAATTGGTCAGACAGTGTCTGACCAATTCAGCCTCAGTTGGTCTCATTACCTCTTCTTGATGCGAATTGACAACCCCAAAGAGCGCCAATTTTACGAAATTGAAGCAAAAAATTCAAATTGGAGTCTTCGTGAATTGAAAAGACAATTTGATTCCGCCTTATATGAGCGATTGGCGCTAAGTAAGGACAAGACCTCCATAAACAATCTTTCCAAAAAAGGGATTGTTGTCCAGTCTTCGAGTGATATTGTAAAAGACCCATATGTTTTGGAGTTCCTTGGCTTGCCAGAAAAAGCCGAATATTCAGAAACAGACTTTGAAAACAAGTTGATAGGCAAATTAGAATCTTTCTTGCTTGAACTTGGCAAGGGATACACTTTTGTCGGTCGGCAGGTTCGACTTACGTTTGACGAAAAGCATTTCTTTGTAGATCTGGTCTTCTACAATAGAATTTTGCAGTGTTTCGTCCTAATTGATTTAAAGATTGGCGAGATTACGCATCAAGATTTAGGCCAGATGCAGATGTATGTACACTACTATGATCGTTTCGTAAAATTGGATAACGAGAACAAGACCATCGGCATTGTCCTTTGCAAGAAAAAATCGGATTCTCTGGTGGAGATTACCTTACCCGAAGACAACACACAAATATTCGCAAGCAAATATCAGATGGTATTACCAAACAAGGAAGAACTGATTAGATTGATAGAAGATCGGTAGCAATTCCCTCTTTTTCAAACAAATTCGGCGGTTTAGAAATTTTTGTTTACCGCGAGCGATTGGGTGTGGACAAATTTATATTATAATTATGGTATGGCGAAGGAGAAAATTATGAAAAAGGCAAGCTTTTTCGTTCTGCCCCTTGCGCTGGCGACGGCGTTCACGGCGGCATCGGCATTCACTCTCAACGGGACTGTTACTGACGAGGCCGGGACTCCTGTCCAGGGCGCGCTCGTAAAGCTTATCGCCAAGGGCGATTCGGCACAGACCGACAAGGACGGCAAATTCGTTTTCAAGGAAGACGACGACATGCTGGGCCTCGCACAATTCAGGGCTGGGCATATCGGCATCGTCGACGGAGTCCTCCGCTTTTCGCAGAGCAGCAACTCCCCCGTGCTGGTGAGCATTTTCGACATGATGGGCAACCTGGTGCTCTGCCAGGAACTGCACGGCTCGGGCCAGGTGGACTTGAGGCAGGGCGTGAC
>NZ_CACZDK010000070.1 GCF_902779965.1 Fibrobacter succinogenes
AGAACCGTCGATCATCACGGAAGAGAAACCGTTGTCGATGCAGTCCTTGCAGAGTTCGAAAGAGTCACCGTGGTCGAGGTGGAGCACGATCTGCGGATTTGCGCAGCCGAGTTCCTTGGCGTATTCAACAGCACCCTGAGCCATGTAGCGGAGGATGGTGCCGTTGGCGTAGTTACGAGCACCCTTAGAGACCTGCATGATCACCGGAGACTTGGTTTCAACGGCGGCCTGCACGATAGCCTGCATCTGTTCCATGGTGTTGAAGTTGAAAGCCGGGATAGCATAGCCACCCTTAACTGCCTTAGCAAACATTTCCTTGGTGTTAACCAAGCCGAGTTCCTTGTAAGAAACTGCCATTTGTTTTACCTCTTGTTTTTGATTGGCGACTTGCGCCGCCGGTTTAAAAGTTACGCGCTAAATTTAGCAAAATATTTAAGGTTTTAGGGGTTAGGTTTTAGGGATTAGGGGAAATAATCGCGTCTAGCCACCTATTTATGACGCACGTAGTGCGTGACACTATACCTAATACCTGTTACCTATAACCTACTTCACCTTCTGTGTTCTGTCCGTGATGACGAGGTCCACGCGGCGGTTCTTCTGGCGACCTTCCTTGGTGGAGTTGTCGGCAATCGGCATGGTCATGCCGAGGCCCTTGGCGGTGAGGCGTGTTTCTGCAATGCCCTGTTCCACGAGGAAGTTCATCACGTTTTCGGCGCGCTGCTGAGAAAGCGTCATGTTGAATTCTTCGGAACCGGTGTTGTCGGTGTTTCCTTCGATGGACACGTCAAACTGCTGATAGACCGAGAGGATTCCGGCAATCTTGGCAAGGCTTGTCATGAGGTCGGTCTTCAAGGTGGCGCGGCCCACGTCAAACAAGATATCGGACATCGAGAGGATAATACCGCGGGCGTCCTTGGTCACCTGGATCATTTGGGACTGGAGGGCGTTTAGCTTGTCCATAGCTTCGTTCTTGCTGGCTTCAAGCTTGTCCTTCTGGGCCTTGATGGCTTGCTTTTCGGCTTCGAGGTCAGAGACTTTACCGCTGCGGGCTTCGCCAATCTGTTCCTGGATGGCTTCGATAGTGCGGTTCGTAGCGGCGCGTTTTTCCCAATTTTCAGAAATGTGGTTCTGGATAGCCTGTGTCTCGCTTTGGAGTGTTGCGATTTGTGCGTACTTCTGGCAGTTTTCCAAGAATGTCGGAATCAGCGTGGATTCGTCATCGTCGGCGTAAATCGTTTCGAGGGCGTTCAATGTGCCATAGCCTTCGGCAAGCGTTAGCTTTGCTGCGTATGCGTTTGTGGGCATGTTGGTTTTGGCGTTATCGAGGGCGAGTCTGCACTGGTCCACCGGGGTGACAGAGGGGGCGTCTGCGGCAAAACTCATGGAAGCGGCGAGGGCGCCGAGAGTCAAAATCTTAATCGTCTTCATCTTTGCGGCTCCTTACTTCTTGGTTTCCTTATCGAGAATGCTCTGGTAAAGCGCTTTGCGTTCTTCGTCGGCGCGGAGAGCTTCTTCAAGCTTCTTGTCTTCGTATTTAGCCTTGTCGTTTTCGGATTTGGCTATGGCAAGTCGCATATCGAGTTCGCTCTGTTCAGCAAGCGCTTGGGCTTCTTCGATTTTACCGTCTTCTTTCAAATTTTTGGCTTGAACAAGTTTGGAGTAAGCGCTAGACGTTATGTGAGAGTCGAATTTGCTATCTGTTGCGAGCGAGCGTGTGGCTTCGGCTTGTCCAAGGGAACGGTTGATTCCGCTTTGGCTACCCGAGCAACCGGTAAGGGCTGCGAGTGCAAGCGTTAAAGAACATGCGAATAATTTAGCCTTCATTGGGGCTTCTCCTGTTTTTGATATTCCACGCCAAAATTACATTATGGTTTATTAAAAAGTTCTTTCAATCACTCAAAACTTTTTTTACTTGCGTATAGGGATGGAATTGTGTAAATTTATTTTGTGTATAGGAAGAGGTTCTATGAATATTTTTGTAAGAAACTTGTTTTTTCCTGGAATTTTCTCCTTCTTTGTGTCTGGCGCTTTTGCCGGCAATATTGAGTATCACCTGAATAAGTCCGCAAATCCAACCAATGACGAGCGCGAAGCTTATGCGCTTATCGAGGCCGCTATGGATTCGGCGGTTTTCCTGTACAACAAGTATTCTGACCTTTCCAAGCACATCGAAGTTTATTACAGCACGGGCGTTCCGACTGCAGAAGCAAGCAGCAATGGCGACCTTCGTTTTGGCAAGGATCGCAATTATATGTTTGTAGGTACAGCCATGCACGAGATGGCGCATACGCTTGGCATGGGCACGACTTCGGCTTACCAGTCGATGATGAGCGGGGGTGTGTTCAAGGGCGAAAAAGCTCAAAAGGTTATCAAGGAAATTGATGGGCCGGATGCTGTGCTCAAAGGCGATAGCCAGCACTTTTGGCCGTACGGGCTCAATTACCGTAGCGAAGTCAAGTCCGAACAGGATTTAATCAATCACGTGAAAGTCGTGAATGCGATGTACCAAGACATTTTTAAGGAAGCGTTCTACAAAAATGTCAAGTTCAAGTCGGCGGTTGGTCCCGACTTTAAATGCATGGGAATGACGTCGGATAATGCTTTGCAGCTGATGGATTGCATGGATAAGGGTACAGAAATCAAGCTTTATTCTGTTGGCGATAATCCGGTAGCGTATCGTTTTGAATTCGGGAAGCGCGTGCTTGATGTGCCGAACGAATCGACTGCGGCCGGCGTTGTTCTTGGAACGTATCATTGGAACGGCGGCGATCATCAGAAGTTTATTTTGGAAGGCGCTCCAGTAAATATGACGAACGCTTTTTATCTGAAAAATCTCAAGAGTTCTTTGTATCTCGAAGCTAAGGATGGCAAGGTTGTCCAGAACCGTAAAGTCAATAGCGATGAGTTCGTATGGCAAATGGTAGAACTCAAAGATCAAGGCGATTCAACGGATAAGCCTGTGTCTATTGCCAAGCGTAAAGCGCAACGCCAGGAATTGAATGAATCCATGCCTTCGCGGTTGTTCGATGCTTTAGGGCGTGCTGCCGGCCAAATTCGCCGTGGTGTAACGTCTGGGATTTTGAAAAGGAATTAAGAGAAAATTCACTGAGTTCCGTCGAGATTGTAAATCAAGAATAATGGATTCCCTCCCGTTGGTCGAGAATGACCATTGAGCCGAGCGATGCAGAAACATGCTTGCATGTTTCTGTATTCAAGATGAACTGCGTAGGTGCAACGGACTGCTTTCTAGAAGACTGTCGAGGATGGCGGGCTCTTGAATGATGGAAACGCTTGAAAGTCACAAGCCACCCCTAAGAGGGGTGGCTTGCTTTGCCCCTAGAAGGGGCTGTTACTGCCAGCGCCTTAATGACGCTGGCTTTCTCTTCGTTCAA
>NZ_CACZDK010000071.1 GCF_902779965.1 Fibrobacter succinogenes
AAAAAAATAGTTGCCGCGATAAGAACTATATGATACGCTATCTAATGATACATGAACGTATCATTACTAAAAAATCGCTTTAAAAATCAAAAAAAATTGCTGATTTTACCACAAAAATTGAGATTTTGTAATATTTATTCATTTTTTTGGATGATCGCGGAATTAGATTTATAGATGTCGGGTCGCATCAATGTCAACCGAAAACGAAAGGGAAGCGAATATGAAGCCCATTCTTGAATATTTGAACTATCGCCGCTACATGCACGATTTCTATGAGGAGCGGAAGAAGTCATCTGCGTTTTCGTGGAGGGAATTCGCCAAGCTGGCCGGATTCGTTTCGCCCACGTACCTGAAACTGGTATGCGACGGAAAGACAAACTTAAGCAAGCCCGGAATTCAAAAAGTCGCGAAGGCTATGGGCCTCGAGGGGTTTGAACGAACCTTCTTTGAACACCTGGTGCAGTTGGACCATGCGAAAAGCGATGCCGAGAAAAAGGCCGTGCTTGCGAAAATCTTGCAGTCGGCCAAGGAGAACAAGATGTTCGTCCTGAATGCGGACGGTTTCCGTTTCTGCGAACATCCGGTGTGCCCGATCGTGCGGGAACTTGCCCCGCTGATGCCCGGCGCACTTCCAAGCGAAATGGCCGCAAAAATCAATTACGAGGTCACGGCACTCGATGTCCGCGATACACTCCAGTTCCTAGTGAAGACGGGGCTTCTGAAGAAAACGGGAGAGAATTCCTACGAGCAGACTTCGAAGATGGTGAAGATTTCAAAAGACGCCCTGCCCCTGACAGTACGCTCCATGAACCGCGAAATGGGCCGTCTCGGCATTCTGTCGCTGGACAGCACAAACATTGACGAACGGAACATCTCGGGCCTCACCATGGGTGTCGACAAAATTACCTACCGCCGTATAGAACGCGAAGTGAACGAGTGCCGCCGCAAGGTGGCCGCCATCGCCGGCGAATGCAAAAATATTAACCAGGTCTACCGCCTGAATCTGCAACTTTTCCCGCTGACGAAGAAAGTCGATGAAATCTAGGGGGATGTATGAAAACGCTTAAAACTTTGAATAGCCTGACGCTTGCTGCATCGTTCCTTGCCGCCGCATTTTTCTGCGCCTGCTCCGAAACGAAGAACCCGCAGGATGCCGGCGTCTGGGAAGACGAACCCGCCATCGCGGATAATGAAAGCTCGTCCAGTTCCCTTTTGGAAATCGAATCCTCGAGTTCTGTCCTGGAGGAGAGCAGTTCCTCGGTGAAAGTGGAGTCATCGAGTTCATCCGTCGTAGGAATACACATTCCGGATAATCAAGGATGCGTACCAGACCACATTGAGTACATAGACATTCAGAAACAGTTGCCCGCCGCAAAAAAACCTGCGAAAATGGCGGAGATAAAAGCGGATTCCGCCAAGGAGCCCTCGTACGCAGCCATTATGATGAAAGAAGAAGAATATGGAGTCCTGAGTGCCTTTGTCGAAAAGCGTCTCGAGTTTCTTGAAAAACAGGGAGCCGCACACGATTCCGCTTGGATACAGGCGGCAACAGAGCTGTTGCGTGAACTCGGTCTAGATTCCCTGCTTGCCGATCGTCGTATGCCAACATATTACTTGGAATACACCTTGTTCTTCCTTTACGGGGATGGCCACAATCAATTGAATGCGGAATTAGTTAATGATTTTGCCGACGGCAAGCTCGAACCGGGAAATTACTGCATCAATAATCAGCCTTACGATTCATTTGACCGAATTGCCTTTAGTTTCATGCCCATAGGGTGCGTGTACAGTGACTACGAAATTTTGGACCCGGAAGCCATCATACAGAACATCTGGCGCAAGTGCTCCGGAATGCCGTACTGCAGCGATGCGATGGTTGGAAAGTTCAACAAAGACAGTTCATTGATTTGCAAGAAGAGCAGTTATTACAATTTTTCTACCATAAGTGCCTACTACACTAATTGGGAAATCGCTTCTCCGCTGGATGTCGAAACATCGGGAATTCCCTGCGATGTCGACGGCAAGTTCATCGTGAGCCGTAAGAACCCCGAACGTTCCTATGTTTGCACAACCGATAATGGATGGGATTCAACAAAGACCGTCAATGTTGAAATGAAGCAGGTCCCGTGCGATACGGCAGGAGCATTGTTCAAGAGCAACCTGAATCCTGGAGCGGTTTATATTTGCAGGGATACTGTTTGGACAGGGAAATATTTCGTAGATCGAGAATATACCCTGAACGCATGGGACATGGCGACTCCTTTTGAAGCCGAAGTCGTGGACGTTCCCTGCGAAAAAAATGGGGAAATGACGAAAAGCGTCGTGAAACCGGATTCATTCCATATTTGTAGGAACGGCGTTTGGGGGACGGCCACCCGCTTGGAAAGGGAAACATACGGAACCCCATGCGACGAAGAGGGCAAACGTGTCGAAAGCCGTGAACTGCAATCTATGTATTATGTGTGCCATGAGGGTGAATGGCGCCAATTTGACGAAGTCACCTGCGAAAATGGCGCAAGGTACTCTACAGCCAATGAAAAATACAAAAACTACAAGACGAATTATGCCTGCAAAGACGGAAAGTGGTATTCAAGCAATGACGAATCATGGGAAATTCCATACGAACTTTATTTCAATCCCGACATTGAATACGGCTCGTTTTTGGACCCGAGAGATGGCCGTACCTACCGTACCATTGACTACCGCGGCACGACATGGATGGCCGAAAATCTCAAGTATCAAGGGGCTCCAGGAACCTTTGAAGTTGACAAGCAATTTTGCGAAAGTGACAACTGCAAAAATTCAGGTTACTTCTATACCATAAAAGCAGCGGAACAAGCTTGCCCGGAAGGATGGAGATTGCCGAACAGTAATGAAGTTTCACTTCTACGTATTCCTGACGGTTCAGAAAAATCTGGTGAAATTGAAATTTATACCTCGACGCGAGATTTGTTCAATACATTGTTCACGCAGATGAATAGCCTGGGCGTTGGCTATAATGGATTGGACACTTATGGACTGAGTTTCACCAAGACCGGGTTGTTTAATAGAGATGCCCATGTGAATAGCGACTGTCAGTACTTCTGGTTCCTAGATACCGAAGAAGATAGATTCTGGCTCCATGATACCGGAGAAAGTGAAATATCGTTAGCAGAAATAACAACCTACGAAATAGAATTGTCTAACAGATTCTACAGTGTCAGGAATGACATCAAGGCTCCTGTCCGCTGCGTCAAGGAATAAAAACAGATGGACTTTTTAGACCGCTGGATTGCCGGTATTAAATGAACACGACTTCGTTGCCGACGCGCGGGGATTCCGCGCGGTTCGGAAGGCCACTTTCCGTGTCGGCGTAGCCGACGGCAACGGAGGCGTACACACGTTCGTCTTCTAGCAACTGCCGAGGTCGAGCTCGTTCGCGGCAAGCATCATGTTCTCCACGGCACAAGCGACATCGGCCATGTTGTTGCCGTATTCCTTCTTGTTCGCGACTACAATCAGCACAGGCGCCGTGTAGCAGAACGAGTAGTTTCCCTTGCGCGCAAGCGTGATGGAATTCTTGAGGCTCTTGTACAAGTCTTCGCGGAGTTCCATCGCGGCAAAGGCGGACTGCACCAACTCCTTGAGTTTCGCAATCACCGAAGCATCCGAAATCACGAAGAAGTGGTTGCTCTGCGCGTTGCCGCCGGTAGGCCCGAACTGGCCCGCCTCGACAATCTGCTTCAACTTCTCGAGTTCAACGGGCTGTGCCTTGAACTTGCGAGTACTGCGACGTGTC
>NZ_CACZDK010000072.1 GCF_902779965.1 Fibrobacter succinogenes
TATATTCATGATAAATGAATGGATTTCGCTATTGCATCTTGTGGCTTGTTCTATTCTTCCTTGTCGCTTGCAGCAACGAGGAAAAAGAATTCCTTACGCCTGGGCGATGGGGTGTCGTCTTGGATGTGAATGTCAATGAATATTCGTTGAACGGGATTGTTATTGGTAAGACGATTGACGATATTTCAAATAACAATGATTTGTTAATCAAGCCGCTTGGTAAATCATTGAAAGAAATCAGAAAGGTCGAGCAGGAAAATGCCTTAAGGAAAAAAGTTCCTGCTGAAGAATCGAAGGTAAAAGTCCATTTTGACGAATCCCTTTCGTATGATGTCTTCTATAAAGTTTTTGCGACGTTGGGATTCAACGGTTATACATCGATTCAATATGTGATAGGTTCTAATTTCAAAGAACCGTTTGTCATGGATCCCCCAGAAAGGCATTATTCAATTTTTTCAGAAGATCATGTTGATCCTTTTAGATGTAGTCAGGCGAGAACTCGACGAGCGATTGGGGAGTTTTCAGAAAAGAGACTTCATAAAAAGATTTCTGCTGAAGAAATTGCGGCCAGGCGTGTTAAGGATACGGAATTGCTCATAGAGTGCGCCCGAAGGTATATCGATTTGTCGTTAGCTTTAAAATCCAAAGGGGATTCCCCTTATGTAGTCGGTTTGAATGAAGCGGGCATAATTGATGGAGAAAAATTCTATACCTATCAAAATCTGGATGACGTGTGGAAATTGATAGAAGACCTTCGGCTTAGACGCGCGCTGCAAGATAAAGAAGACCGCAATCAGATACTAGTGGTTCTTGATAAAGACATAATGATCAAAAATCTTGTACCTGTTGTCAAAAAATTAAAAGCTTTTGGCTATAAGATGAATTTTGCATTTATCGGCTCCTAGCGGCCCCCTTTACAGTTGCATCACCATTAGGCGTTGCAATGGTTTTGCAGCGCGGTGATGTATTCCCTGGCGTAGCGCGATAGGGTCACGCCCTTGCGTGTTACGATGCCGATGGTCATCTTGTCGAAAACAGCGAGCGGCTTTGCGATAATCTCCTTGCCGTTCAGCTTATGGCTGATGACGCCGGAGCAGATGGTGTAACCGTCGAGGCCGATCAGCAAGTTGAAAAGTGTGGCGCGGTCACGGACCTTGATGTTGCGCGGGCAGTCGAAATCGATGGCGGTAAGCGGTTCTTCGGCGAAGTAGAAAGAGTTGAAGTTCCCTTGTTCGTAGGTCAGGTACGGGAACGGTTTCAAGTCGGCGAGCGTGATGCGCTCTTTTGTGGCAAGCGGATTCTTGGACGATATGAACACGTGCAGTGGCGTGGTGAACAGCGGTTCGAATACCAGGTTGTTCTTCTGCATCATCTTGCGGATGACTTTCTCGTTCTTGCCGCTCAGGTAGAGAACTCCTATTTCGCTTTTCATCTTGGTGACGTCGTCGATAATTTCGTTTGTCTGCGTTTCGCGGAGCGTGAAGTCGTAGCTTGGGCCGCCGAACTTGCGGATGACATCGACAAAGGCGTTTACCGCGAAGGAGTAGTGCTGGCAGCTTACGGAAAAAATCGTGTTACCGTTTTCACCACCCTTGTAATGTTCCTCGAGGAGGGCCGCCTGTTCCAATACCTGACGCGCATACGAGAGGAATTCGTCACCTTCGTTCGTGATGGTGACGCCCTTGTTGCTGCGGTTGAAAATCGTCACGCCCATCTCTTCTTCAAGTTCATGAATAGCTGCGGTCAGGCTCGGCTGCGAAATGAAGACGCGCTTGGACGCTTCGGTGATGTTCAGGGTGTCGGCTACTGCTACGGCATATTTAAGTTGTTGTAAAGTCATATCAAGGTATTCGGTTGTGAGGTCTACTTCAATGCTTTGAGGTATAAGAAAAGATAGTTTGTTTTTAGTCGTTGCGTTGTACCATAGTTTCAACCTATGGTGAATGCATAAAAAATAGTATTTTACCTATTTCAAAAAAGTGGGTATATTTGCGAGCGAACAAAATAACATGTAAAAAAGGTAGGTAAAACACTATGAGTGCAAAGAAAACATCGGTTATCGGTTTCCCGCGCATTGGCAAGGCTCGCGAACTCAAGTTTGCTAGTGAAAAGTTCTTTAAGGGTGAAGTTTCCGAAGCGGAACTCCAGAAAACTGCCGCTGAAATCCGCCAGTACGGTTGGCAGAAGCAGAAGGCTGCCGGCATCTCGTTCATTCCGTCCAACGATTTCTCGTTCTACGACAACGTTCTCGATACGGCGTTCTTGCTCGGTGCCGTTCCGGCCCGTTACAAGGAACTCGGCCTTTCCGCCCTCGAGACCTATTTTGCCGCGGCCCACGGCTACCAGGGAGCCAAGGGTGACGTCAAGGCCCTCCCGATGAAGAAGTGGTTCAATACGAACTACCACTACATCGTGCCCGAACTCGACGATTCTACCGAGCTCGCCCTCTCCGGCGACGTGAAGCCCCTCCAGGAGTATAACGAGGCCAAGGCTGCTGGCATCCAGACTGTGCCGAGCCTTATCGGTCCCTACACGTTCCTGCGTCTTGCCCGCTACAACGGTAACAAGAAGGCTGCCGCCTTCGCCGCTTCTGCCGTGAATGCTTATTTGAACTTGGTGGAACAGCTTGCGGCAGCCGGAGCCGAATGGATCGCCCTAGCCGAGCCCGCCCTCGTCTTCGATGTGAACGACGAAGAAAAGCAACTCTTCAAGTCTATCTATGCGTTCCTGCTGGAACAGGTCCATGCGAAGACTTCCGCAAAGATTCTCTTGCAGACCTATTTCGGCGATATCCGCGACGTTTATCAGGATGTCGTTTCGTTTGGCTTCGACGGCATCGCCCTTGACTTTGTGGAAGGCCTCAAGTCGCTCGAACTTATCAAGACCGGTTTCCCGAAGAATGCGGTCCTCTTTGCGGGCGTGGTGAATGGCAAGAACATCTGGCGTGCGGATTACGAAAAGAAGATTGCGCTCCTTGCCGAAATCGAGAAGTCCGTGGATGCAGCGAACGTCGTGGTGGGTACCTCTTGTTCGCTGTTGCACGTGCCGTACACCGTTGCTGCCGAGCAGAAACTCCCCGCCGAAACCTTGAAGCATTTCGCCTTCGCCGAAGAAAAACTCGTGGAA
>NZ_CACZDK010000073.1 GCF_902779965.1 Fibrobacter succinogenes
GTGTTTCTTGATTTCTTCGATAGTTTTGTCAACCAACTGGTCACGAGAAGTCGTGATTGAAAATTCGAGCGTTTTTTGTTTTTCTGACATAATTCTCCTGCTTTATCACGGTTAAATACAGGAAGGCAAGTTTGCTGAATTCGCCCTCCATTATATTAACACGCTTTGGCAGGCTATTTGTCCGGGAAAAACTTTGTAAAATTTTATTACAGTCAAATGGGAAACAAAACCATCCCCCGTCCTTGTGAATTCCGTCACATTTCATTCCATCGTTTCCTTCAAAACTCTTACAATTCTCTAAAAAAAATACACTTTTTCACAACTTTTTTAGGTGTGGACATTTTAGTGACTTTTGTCAACAGGCAAAAGGCTAAACGACCCTATTTCACCACTAATTATCTAATTTCTAGATAGATATACAAGGGTCAATTTATGAACAGCTTCAAGACTTTAATTGCAGCATCTTTGCTTGGAACGGCTGCATTCGCAGCTCCTGGTCTCAAGGTGAACGGCACAGACTTGCAATACAACGGCAAAAAGATTTTCTTTTCGGGCACAAACCTCGCTTGGAGCGACTACAACTCCGACGTAGGAGCTTCCCCTCTCGACGAAAACGCATGGCGCAAGGCCGTGGAAGGCACGCGTGCCGCAGGTGGTAATGCTATTCGTTGGTGGCTTTTTAACAACATGAGCCAAAGCCCGACAATTGACGAAACGACGCACTTGGTCACGGGTCCTAAAGAAAACACGATCGCCAACATGAAGAAGGCTTTGGACATTGCCGAAGAATATGGCGTGATGGTTTCGATGTGTCTTTTCAGCCACAACTTGATGGAACCGACTCAGTGGGGCATTTACAACGAATTGCTCGACATCACGGCAAACGAATTGCTTTTCGAAGACGCGGGCACCAAAGCATTTATAGACAACGTTCTTATTCCGGTCGTGAAAGCCATTGGCAATCACAAGGCGCTCATGACGTGGGAAGTCTTTAACGAACCCGAAGGCATGACTAGCGAATGCAGCGGCTGGACTACAAAGAAGATGGCGCTTGCCAAAATCCAGAAGTTTACAAACAAAGTTGCAGCAGCAATCCATACGACAAATCCGGAACTTCTCGTTTCTACTGGCAGCGTGAACATCAAGTATCAGAAGTACTGGAATGACGCAGCGCTCATCGAAGCGGGTGGCGAAGCTAAGGGTACGCTCGACTTTTTCCAGACGCACTATTACCCGTACTGGCAAGACAATTCTGTAAGCCCGTTCGTGAATACAGCAGCCCAGATGGCTACCAAGTATAGCTACGACAGCAAGCCGATGATTATCGGGGAATTCCCGGCTAGCGGTTGGGCAGGAGATACTTACAGAAGTAATTTTGCCGCCAAGACGCAGATTACCACGGAAGAATGCTACCGCAAGGCATTTGACGGCGGTTACGCAGGCGCTCTCGCCTGGCAGTACATCGGCGACAAGACCGATTCTCAGTTCGGCGGCTTCAGCTACACGATTGAACCCGCGCTTGAAGCCATGAAGAAACTCGCCGCAAAAGAAGAAGCAAGCATCAAAATTAAGGACGTGAACATAGAAGGTGGCTCCGGCGGAAACGGCATGATGGCCGTGACTTACGGTGCAGACAACGCCCAGGTGGAATACCAGAACAAGGGCGGTTGGGACCTCTCCGGAGCAACGACGTTCACTTGGACCGCCAAGAACAACGGAACTTCTGACGCAGATCTCTACTTGATTTTCAAGCTCACGGATTCTTGGACATGGACCGAAACGGATGGAAGCTGCAAGGTTCCGGCTGGTGAAAAAGTCACGTGCTCTATCGACATTTCTAGCTTTGCCGACCGCAACAAGACACTCAGCATCACGTTTGCGAACTATGCCGCTGGCTACACCGGTACAGTGATTTACGACGACATCAAGGCTGGCGCCACGACGCTCTTTGACTTCAACAAAGACAAGTACGATGCCTTCAAGCGCGGTTACGAGAACACCGAAGAAATGATTCCAGAAATCAAGATCGTGTTCGATGAAAACTACGTTTATGGGCAAACGACAATAGCTAAGGGCAAGCTCGCCGCATCCTCCAAGTTCAGCATCAACGGCGACAAGATTTTGCTCAACACAAAGGTTCAAGGAAACGTAAGTGTAGACGTGTTCGGCATGAACGGTAAGCGCGTGGCCACACTCTTCAGCGGAAAACTCGCCGCAGGCAATTACGTTTTCAGCCTCGCTGAAATGCCGAAGGGTCAGTACATCGTTCGCATGAAGGGCGCAGGCCTCACAGCCACGCAACCAGTAATTATCAAATAAAAAATGACTGAATCCTTCCCCCAAGGGGTCTGGATGACAAAGCAAACAGTCCCGCGAAAATGAACTGACCCCAAGAAGTTGGACAGTTTAAAGTTAGGATAAAACAGCGTTATGAGTCCGGTATTGTACCGGGCTCATTCCTTTTAGGCGTAATTTTA
>NZ_CACZDK010000074.1 GCF_902779965.1 Fibrobacter succinogenes
TAGCAACAGTCGCAGGTTCCATCACGTCATACGTCTCGTACCAGGCCTCAAAAAATGCCAATGATATTTCAGAACGTTCTGCAAAAAACACGGAACTTAGCGCCCAGCCCATCATCACCAGCCACATTGATAACGACACCCTGTTCGTTGAAATCAAGAAAGAGCACCGCGGAATCAATTTAGTGGATGTCTATCCCCTAGTTTCGTTTATGGAAGGTGTTATAAGCGAAAAATCCTTAGAGTCAATGAAATTTGCGTCCTTCAAATACAAATCCGACATGCGCAGGTCCAATTGCATGATGGACGAATCCGATAGAATCAAATGCTACGAACCGGGGATGATGGAGTTTCTCAAGACACTAAACATGAAACTCATACAGTTACCTAAAAATTCTGACAAGAGCACTTTCAGAAGCGCCTCCTGCGCCTACCTGTTTAGCGTCTCCTATAACGACATCTTCGGCAAGCGGCAACGGAAGTTTTTCCAGATTAACTACCGCGGTCACCAAAGAAACCTTAGCGACTCCACCTTCAAGGAAAGGCTTTCTAATATGGAAACATTGAGCAAGGCCGACACCACCCTTGAAGGGGCTCTCAAGGTCCGAAACCAGCTAAACCAAAATTCCGATAGGATGATGCCTCGACAAAAGAAAGACTAAAAAGCCTTTCTAATTAATCGGGGAATTTCCCTGTCATTTTAATCTCATTACAGAAATCGCTCATTTCCGCAGCAATTTCCGAAATTGGATTTTCATCGGACTCGCCCGAAGTCACTACGGATATTTGGCGTCCACTGCATACAACCTCTACCGGCATGGATTCGCCATCGTACGAATCGCTATATAGTCCTTCCAATTCTTGGCAACTATCATCTATCTCGCTCTGCGGAACATTCGGCATAAACTCCAGAACCATAACCATGGCATAAGATTCACCATAATACTCCGCAGTTAGTTGCATCGAAAGGGAATCAGGAACTCTAGCCGTCAACACAAACGAGTTTTCAGTTTTTCGGGAAGAACAAGTCACAGAATCTTCCGTCTCCGTAGGCCATGTTTCAAGAGTATCCGCGGCGAACTCGTTTAACTGTTCCGTTGATCCATTCATTAGGTTGCAGGTTTCTTTCGCCGAATTCAAAGCCTCATCAAATGTTAGATACGTAACATCTGTCTCCCTAACCAATATAGTGCGTCCATCGCACGACACCGTCGCATTTTTCGACATCGCTTCCTGTTTATTCGTTTCACACAGCGATTCAACATAGCTCTCCGGGACCGACTTTCCATAAGTAGATTGATATTCAATTTCAATCGTAGAACCGTCAATGGTCGATACAATCTTTGTGGCCGCTCCCTCTTGATTATAAGTAATCGAGAAGGAATTGGCGGAAAGTTTTGTAACAACACAGTTGCCATCATCGGTTTTTTCCGAATATTCGTGTCTATCTAAAGCCCCCTTCACAGCGCCGGAATCTTTTGTCGTAGAGGACGGGGCCGTAGAGGACGGGGCCGTCGAAGAATCAGAATCGCAACCCGTAAAAATTAGAGCCACAACGGCGGCAGATAGAAAGAACTTCTTGAACATATAACCCCTTCAGTAAAAATGATTACAATCCTAATATAACATTTCTTTTCTATATTTGCACCCGAAAAAAATTGTTCAAGGAGTGGAGAGATGTCTTTTATCCAGGAACTTAAGGAAAAAGTGCTCGGCGGCTACGAAATCAACCGCGAAGAGGCCCTTAAACTGCTCAACGAGGATCTCGAAGAACTTTGTTCGGCATCCAACGAAATTCGCGAGAAGTTCCACGGCAATGATTTTGACTTCTGTTCCATCGTGAACGCCCGCAGTGGCCGATGCTCCGAGAACTGCAAGTACTGCGCCCAAAGCAGCTATTACCACACGGGAGCGCCCGAATACAAGTTGCTCAGCGCCGACGAAATCGTCGAAGACGCGAAGAAGAAAGAAGCCGCAGGCATACCGCGTTACTCCATCGTCACCTCGGGACGAACGCTTTCAAACCGTGACGTGGAACAGATCGGCGAGGCCATCCGCCGCCTTAAAAAAGAGACGAAACTTTCCGTATGCCTTTCGGCAGGATTACTGAACCGCGAGCAGTTCGACAAGTTGAAGGAAGCCGGCCTCACCCGCTTCCACAACAACCTGGAAACTTACCGCAGGCACTTCCCCGATGTGTGCACCACGCACACCTACGACGACAAGATTGGTGCGTTGCAGAACGCCCTTGCTGCCGGGCTTGAAATCTGCAGCGGAGGCATTATGGGCCTCGGCGAGACGATGGAAGACCGCATTGACATGTGCCTCGACCTGCGC
>NZ_CACZDK010000075.1 GCF_902779965.1 Fibrobacter succinogenes
AGGAACAGGCTCACCCACGCCGCCGAGCGTTTATACGCCTCCAAGCCCATAGTTTTGTATCAAAAATTTTACACTTATTTTGGCCGAAAATTAACTTTTCTATAATTTTATTTATATATTTGTCAACAGCCTCAAGGAGTCAAAAATGAACGCACCATTCAACATTCAACTGCAAAGCGCGCTGGAGATTGCGGGTATGACCCAAAAACAACTGGCGCAAAAGCTAGGTATAACAGAAGCATCAGTTTGTCTTTATTTGAAGGGAGACCGTTCTCCACGCGCTTCCCTGATTTCCAAAATGGCAGACGCTCTAGGATGCAAAGCCGAATATCTACTTGGAACGCGGGACGATAATGAAGAATGCAGTTTTAACAAACTCTATCGAATGATGGCGCGTAGCGCAAACCAGCTTACCGCCGAAGAAAAAGCAAAACTCGTAAAGATTTTGTTCAGAGAAGGATAATTTTATGTGTCAAGGGATTTGGCTTGGCGGAAGCACTTACGAATTTCTCAAGGGAGAGGCCGTACACTGGGTAATGCATTGCGATATGCAATATCCTGTGGACTCTTTCGACCTTGCGAAAAGACTTGGCTTCAAGATAATAAGCTATGATGAACTTGACGAAGAACAAAGAGCTGCAGCATACGAGACAAGCGAGGACGCTTTCTTTATCGACAAGGATGGAGAAATCACCATCTTCTACAACAACAATATGTCGCCTGAAAGAATTGAAAACAGCGTTATTCACGAAGTTAGTCACTCCGTGCTAGACCACGGAATAGATGAATCACGAAAAGATATAGAAGAAACAGAAGCGAAATTTTTCACAAAGTATCTTAAAGCTCCACCACCTTTGATTCACCAGTTGCCCATCATAAGCATTGATTCAATAAAAATTGCATTTAAGTTGAGCATAGAAGCAGCAGAGTACGCTTTTAACTACTATCAAAAATGGCTAAAAAAATTTGATGGAAATTATAAAGAGTACGAAATAAAACTGTTGAAGCATTGCGGATTTGACAAAGAAGTAAATAAAAAGGCTAGCTAACAAATGTCAATAAAGTGTAGAGGACACAAAGATGAAAAGCTACGAATTTCGCAACCAGGAAAAATTCCTTCGCAACGGATATAAAGGCGAAGGAAGATGGGCTTTACCAAAAATTAAGAAGCAGCCCGTCAATCTCAACAATCTTCAATTCTTATCATTCAACAACACACGGTATAACGAACAGCCCATGTTCCGAGATTTTGCCGTACATTTCTTTGTTGATGATAAACGGTTTGAAGTAGTTTACTCTCAACCCGAACGCAACCTTGAAAAATTAAAGCAATACAAAGTTTTGCTCACTCCAGACTTTTCCCTCTATGCTGAAATGCAACCTTGGCGAAGAATTGAAAGTACAGGCAAAAGCAGATGGTGTGGAGCATATTGGCAAAGCAAGGGCTTGACCGTCATTCCCACAATCAGCTGGAGCACTCCCGAAAGTTTTGATTATGCATTTGACGGCATTGAAAAGAACTCTTTCGTAGCCATCGGAACATTGGGATGCAAACATGCAAAGCGCGGTTTTCTCAAGGGTTTTGACGCTATGTGTGAACGGCTATCGCCACAGTGCATAATTTGTTTCGGAACACCATTCTCGGAAATGGAAAAGGAACCTATCTTCACAGTCGATTACGTTAATTCATGGAGGTTTTAAGATGGGTGGACGCGGCACATTCGCAGCAGGCAAGACGGTTGATTATGTTTATAAAACCGTTGGTAAAATTTACGATGTAAAGGTACTTGAAGGAATTGGCGGCAAACACGCTCTTCCCGAAGAATCCCATTCTAGCAACGCATATATCAAGTTAAGACCCGATGGGACATTTCACGAAATGCGCATTTATGGGGACAACCATGAAGCTCTATTAGATATTGCATACCATATTGAGCCAAACATAGACCCAAGCAGAAAACCAGTTCTTCATATACACCGATTTAAACCTAATTTTAACCGTGACTACGCATCGCCAATGACAAAAGAAATTTATGAAAAGTATTCAAAATACTTTGTAGGAGTACCCAAATATGATAAATGGTAGTACAAGGGTAGAATTTACTTTGTCGAAGGTTGGCATGAATCCGAAGAACCTAATAAGTACTTTATGTGTTGTTTCATTGTAAAAGGTCCTGCAAACGATGAGAAGGACGGCTATCTTTGGAAAACATACAAGGACTCTTTGCACGAATGTGCTAGGGAATTTCTCGAACAACCAATCTTCGAAGGAAAGAAACTTCCCGAAATAGAGCAAGAGATTGAATGGGTTGACGACGAGATGCGTTAATACTTTTTAGGTGTCTTTTGTGATAATTAGGCGTTGCAAGCTGCAACGCCTTTTTCGTATCTAGTTTACGGGCTGATGAATGAAATGGCCCTTGACAATTCCCACGACATTTTCCTTGATGGCGACCACATCTGCCGTATCGGCAACATCGCCAAAAAGGTGCGGCAGGCTGTTCTCTGCCTGTTAAAGACGGAAGAAGGGGAAGCGTTCACCAACATCGAACA
>NZ_CACZDK010000076.1 GCF_902779965.1 Fibrobacter succinogenes
AAACGCTCCTTTAATTACTTCATTTTTCCTAGGAACCTTGCAAGCGTATTTCTGTCAACATTGTAATGCTTGGCGATTTTTCTCTGACTGATTCCATTGGCAAGTAGCCTGTTGATTTCGTCTTTTTTCCCGAATAATTTGTGTTTTTCAGGGCTAGTCTTTCGTCCTTTCGGTCGTCCCAAAATAACTCCCTCCTTTCGTCGCAAATTGAGAGCTTCTTTTGTTCGTTGGCTTATCAGATTACGTTCTATTTCTGCGCTTAGTCCAAATGCAAATGCGAGAACTTTGCTCTGAATATCTTCTCCTAACCTGTAATTGTCTTTGATAGTCCAGACCTTACATTCTTTATTCATGCAGATATTGAGAATATCCATTATCATAAACAAGTTTCTTCCAAGACGACTTAATTCTGCACAGATGATTAGGTCGTCCTTTTTTACCATATTCAGAAGATTGCCCAGTTTCCTTTTGTCGATTTTTTTTGTTCCGCTTATGGTTTCTTCAATCCATCCGTCAACTTTTAAATTGTTCTTACGACAAAAGTTGCTTATTTCAAATCGCTGGTTTTCGACAGTCTGTTTGTCGGTGCTTACTCGAATATAGCCATAAATCATTTTATACCTCATGAAAAATGTTTATGGCAAATTTGTTTTTTATTCGGTTTGTTTAAGGCGGTATTTTTTTAGGACTTTTTCTATTTCATCTACAATAGGCTGGGCGTTTTCGCGTTTGGTCCTGTCTTGCATCTTCTTTTCTTCATCAAGATGTAATAAAAGTTCTTTGACTGTACTGTGGATATAATAAAGCAATCTTTTGTCGTTTTTCTCTATTGCTCGGGGCATACTTGCGATTGCAGATTTTAGATTTGACATTTTGTAGAACATTAAAAACCTCTTAGGTTGAGATGATTTTGAATGATAACAAATGATTGCTTTGAAATGTGCAAACAACAGATGTTTTTTTTGTGACGAAAAAGAGAAAAGAAACAATTTGATTTACTTTTTTCTACATTAAAGGAACAAACTGAATTGTTTGTTGCATTGCAATTTGGAAACGCTCCACCAAGTTGTATGCCATTTGTGAGCGAAGAGGATTAAATAATGCTAAAAGAAGCTATTGAAGAATTTAGAAAAGAAAATTCTCACTCTAATGCGAGTCTTATTCTAAAAGAAGTAAAGCCGTTCGCTGTGAACTATTACACGGAAAAATACGGCGAAAAAAGTCAGATGCCTGTTTTGATGCACCTTTTTACGGTGTGCTACAAGTCTTCACTGATTGAATGTGATGGTACGGACGAGTTTATAAAATTGATGAATGAATTTAGTAAAAAATACGAAGATTCCGCATCTTGTGCGGATGCTTTCATTGAGGAAATGAAAACTTGTATCGATGAATTATACAAAAAGTTGGTGTTGGTAAGAAAATAGAGCTTGAACCACTATTTTCTTTTCTCCCACATTTGCCTGGCCATTGAATAAGCCTTGTGGAAAGGCAGCCCCGTGTCAAGCAGGTGTTCTGGTTCAGCGATTGCCCAGCTCACGTAATAGTATGCGAGAAATTCGTAGCCGCTGAACTTTTTGCTCGGAAACGCTTTCAGCGTGTATGTCTTGTCGCCACTTACCGAAATGCCGTTCATACCCGTAAAGGCGCACTCCCTGGAAATTTCCTTGACTTGCTCGTAGTCCATCTTGTCGAAATCCATCAAGGCGGCAAGCATGTACTGGCTCATCATCATGTTCACCATGTCGTCGTTCTTGCCGTGGCATTCGTCGAACTTTCTTTGTTGGCGGTCTGCTTCCGTCTCGATTTCTTCATCTACCTTGGAGGCGCCATCCGCCGCATTCGTGATGGTGAAAAAGTCCTTCATTTCCATCACTTCCGCAAGGTCAAGGAAAAGCTCGTATTCAGAGCCTGCGCTTTGACTATTCCAGGCTCTTTCAAACTTGTTGTAGTGTCAGCTACCCATTTTTAGGACTGGTTTAAAGTATACAAAATCACCCTGTTCTCATCAACCGATACTCCATTGGAGCGAGGTTGTTTAAGGAGTCGTGAAGTCCTGAAAATATAGGCGTCAAGAACAGCCCTTCGGTACGATCCGTTAAACCGTTCGATGTAGCTGTTCTGAGTCGGACACCCGGGCTGCGTGTACAAAATTTTGATTCCGTTCCCATCGCACCAATCTTGAAATTTATGCGAAATGAATTCCGGACCGTTGTCGCAGCGAATGTTGCTCGGCTTGCCTTTCTCCCAAATGATTTCCTCCATGAATCGAATCAAGCGGGATGCCGGTATGGAATGCGCAACCTTCTGTGCAACGGCCACACGGTCGCTGTCGTCGATGACGTTGAGTACGCGGAACTTGCGGTTGCTTTGCAAAA